>NZ_JAJOHP010000038.1:0-49395 GCF_021109375.1 Arthrobacter sp. AK01 | reverse complement strand
TCTTCTTCCTCCCCCTCTCGTCCATCAACTTATAATTATATATACCACCACTACCCACACCCCCCCCTCCCCCCCTCCCCCCCCCCCCCCCCCCCCCCCCCCCCCCCCCCCCCCCCCCCCCCCCCCCCCGCTCCCGTGAAATGTGTAGGGCTACTCGGACTTGAACCGAGGACCTTAGGATTATGAGTCCCGCGCTCTAACCAGCTGAGCTATAGCCCCTTGACGCCCGGGAACGCCACCGCAAAGCAGCTGTTCCGGGCAAAGCACTCCAGCAATTCTAATAGGTGCCGGGGAGTGCTTTGGTCACACTACTTTGTCCTCGTAGGAAGCTCCACGGTAGAGGTCCTCGAAGGTCTGGAGTGTGCCGTTGATGCTGTGCGGCTCCACCATCTCGCGGCTCAGCTTGCCCATGGCTTCCAACTCATCCTGGGGAAGCTCCACCAGTTGGGTGATCTTGGCAGCGAGCTCGTTGCTGTCGTTCGGCGTAAACAGGTAGCCGTTCTCACCGTCACGGACCAGATGCGGCAATGCCATGGCGTTGGCCAGCAGCACGGGGGTGGAAGCGGACATGGCTTCCAAGGTCACCAGTGATTGGAGCTCAGCTGTTCCGGGCATGCAGAAAATATCGGCCTTGATGTAAGCCTCACGCAGGTCTTCATCGCTGGCCAAGCCAAGGAACTTCACGCGATCCCCCAGCCCAAGCTTCGCTACCTGCGCTTCGAGGGCCGGACGGACTTCGCCGCCGCCAACGATTTCCAGGTGCACGTTCAATGCACGCGGAGTCTTGGCCACGGCATCAATGAGGACGTCCACGTGCTTCTCTTCGGCCAGGCGTCCGGCAAAAAGGACCGTGGGGTTGCTGTGCGGCTCGATGGTCTCCCCTGGCTGGAGCTCGTAAGCGGAAGAGTCGATGCCGTTGGACAGGGGCAGGACTTTGCGAAGGAAGGCATGCTGGTGCATTGCCTTGGCGGCGAGCGGCGTGGGCGTGGTGACCACGTCTGCCTGGCCCATGACCTTGCCCATGTCCTTCCAGGAGATACGGCCCACGATGTCCTTGAACCACTGCGGGAACGGCAGGAACGGATTCAGGTTCTCCGGCATGAAGTGGTTGGTGGCTACAATCCTGATGCCACGCTTCACGGCCTCGTAGAGAACGTGCTCGCCAATCATGTAGTGGCTCTGGATGTGGACAACGTCCGGCTGGACCTTGTCGAACAGCAGGCTGATTTCCTTCTTGATTTCCCACGGGAAACAGATGCGGAAGTACTCGTGCGTGAAGACGCCGTGCGAGCGAAGACGGTGGACAGTCGCTTCGTCCCGGAACTCCGTATAGCTCTTGCCCGAGTCCGGCCGGCAGGCCAACACATGCACATTGTGCCCACGTGCCGTCATCCCCTTGGCCAGGCGGTAGCCGAACTGGGCGGCACCATTGACGTGCGGCGGATAGGTGTCTGCCGCAATCAAAATCGTGAGGGGCTTGTTGGTGTCGGGAATGGTCACGTGGAGAACTCCTGATGGTCACGGTGCGGACAGCAATGCTGGTGGCATTGCTGCGTTGTCGCCGGGTTGCCGGTCCGCGTGTAGCGGCGGCGCAAGGTATAGCGCTGCCCTAGGCCTTCTTGCTGGCAGCCGCCTTCGCGTCCTTCTTGCGTTTGGTGACTTCCGGATGATGCCGGCTCAGGGCAATAACCCCCACGATAGCAAGCGTAGCCGCCGCAGCCATGGCGATAGCCATCACGGCGTGGACATCGGGACGAAGCTCACCAAGGATCACAATCCCAATGGCGATGCCCACCATGGGGTCAATAACGGTCAGGCCGGCGATGACGAGGTCCGGCGGGCCTCCCGAGTACGCACTCTGCACGAACCAGGAACCGAGCCCCCCGGCGGCCGCAATGGCAATGAGCGTGTACCACTGGACGTTGAGCAGGAACAGGCCATTGGGATCTAGCAGGTGCTTGCCGATAATGCGGGTCAGGACGGCCACGAAGCCGAAGAGGACCCCGGCTCCCAGGATGTACACAAAAGCACTCATCCGGTGCTTGAACATGACGGCCAAAGTCCCGAAAATTCCCACGGCCACGGCCAGGAGCAGAACGATTGTCAGCTCGTCTTCGGCGTTGACGTGGTGGTTCTCCTGGGTGACGAACACTGCCAGCAACACGAACAATGCCGACCCCGTGACACAGGCGCTGATGGCCACGACGGTGGCGCGGTTGATGCTCAGGCCCTGGTCCTTGGCGTTGACCACCGTGGTGATCACGAGCGCGATCGCGCCGATCGGTTGGACGACGGTGAGGGGCGCAGACACCAAAGCGATGGCGTTCATGACCATTCCGAGGGCAAGGAACAGCAGTCCGAGCATCCAGCGCGGATTACGCAGGAGCCGCAGGAATCCGTTGGAGCTGAGCGCAAGGCCGCCGGTATCGGCTTTGACCGCGCTGCCCTGCCGTTGGGCGCCAATCGCCAGGAAGAAGGCGCCAAGTACCGCAAGGAAAACCGCCAGCCACACCATCAGCCGTGTCCGCCGTCGTCGGTCTTCAATTCTTTACCCTTACGCAAGATGGCCCAGAAATAGTTGTAGGCCGCGATCCAGTGGCCCAGAAGCCCGATGCCCAGGAATGTCCAAGCGATCACGAAGTACACCTCAGTGAAAGGTATGGGCAGCTTGGACAGGACGAGCAAGGGGGTGCCGACCAGCAGCAGTGCCGTGCGGACTTTTCCAATAATGCTGACCGGAAGGTCCGGGTGGCTACGGAAGTAGAACAGCGATGCGATGGCCAGGATGGCGTCGGGCACCAACAGCGCGGCCAAGTACCACCACTGCACGACGCCGGCAATCGCCAACGTGAAGGCAACGGCCAGGAGCGCAGCCCGGTCCGCCATGGGATCCAGGATGCGGCCCAGCTTGGAGGTTTGGTCGAAGCGCCTGGCTATGTAGCCATCCACCCAGTCGGTGCTGCCCATGATGACGAGCACCAGGACCGCAAAACCGTACTCCTGTTCCGACAAAACGAGCCAGACGAACAGCGGCACACCCATGAAGCGCAGGACCGTGAGGATGTTGGGGACTGTGAAGATGAGGTCGTGGTCAACCTGAGGGCGGTCAGGGTGCGAACCAGCACCGATCAATCTCACTCGTGTCCCCCTTCCTCGTTGTCAGTCTCTGTTGCCTCGGATAGTGGCCTACTTCTTCAGCAGCTTCCTCAGGGCAACCACGAAGACCACGGCAGCGGTCGCGAACGCCGCGAGATCCTTCCAGCGGGCAGCGAGCCGTTCGGAAAGGTTATCCGGCACTGAATCTCCGATGTCGGCCAGCTTCGCGGCCGCGAATTCCTTGCCTTCCTGGAACTTGCCGTTGGCGCTGTCCAGCAAAGCCTGTCCCTGCTTCTTAACGTCCAACTGCTCGCCAAGTTCGTCACGGACCCCGGTCAGGTGCTCGCGGCGCTTCTTCAGGCGCGAGCGAAGCTCGGCTTCCGTGGGGGCCTTGACGGCGTCCGCTTCCTTCGCAGCTTCCTTGGCGGCCTTCTCGGCCTTGGCCTTCTCCGCTGCGGCTTCCTTCTCAGCTTTGGCAGCCTTGGCAGCTGGCGAGTTGGGATCCAGGATCGACTCATCGAAGGACGAGCCTTCCTTGGCAATTCCGAGATCGTGCTTGATGCCCCGGATGGTGTCCTCGGGAACCAAGGGCATGGCCTTCTTGAACTTGGCAACGCCTATCAAGGACGCGATGGCGACAATCAGGAGGAAGAACGCTGCGACGATCAGGGCCGCGAGCCAACCGGGCATGATGGTTGCCAGTCCCAGTATGGCGGCAACGACCAGGGCGATCACCAGAAGCGTGAGGAAAACCAGGGCAACGCCGAAGAAGGCGCCCGCTATGCCTACCTGGGTGGCCTTGCGCTTGAGTTCCACCTTGGCCAAGGCAATTTCGTCGTTGATTTGCCGTGGGGCCAACCGTGCAACGAGCTTGAGGGTCTTCGGCAAAGTACGAATGGCTGGTCCTTGACTGGTCCGGCCGGTGTGACGTCCACTCATGGGTTCCGCCTAACTGCTTTCCTCTGGGCATCGTGTAAGGCGAACGCGGCCTGAAATCTACAGCCGCGGACACCTGTCCTCAAAGCTATCATTCAGGTTCCTGCTGAACTTTCGGGACCACACTGCGGCGCGCCCGTCATACGCCCAATAAATATGATCCGGGCCATAGGATAGATGATCGTGACCTCTCCCATTGCTCCGGGCGATTCCCTGAGCCGACGCGAAAAACTTGTCTACATTCTCCTGCTGGGTGCCCTGACTGCACTGGGTCCATTCACGATCGACCTATACCTCCCGGCGTTCCCGGCGCTCGAGGAAAGTTTCGACGTCTCGGCTGCGGCCATCCAGCTCACCCTGACAGGTACCACCGTTGGTTTCGGGCTCGGCCAACTGGTGGTGGGACCGTTCAGCGACAAAGTGGGGCGCCGTCTGCCACTCATCCTTGCCACGGCCGTCCATATCGGTTCGTCCCTTGGCGCTGCGCTGGCAACGGACATCGGGATGCTGTCCCTGTTCCGTGTCCTCATGGGAATCGGCGCGGCAGGCGGTGGCGTGGTGGCCATGGCCATGGTCCGGGACCTCTTCCACGGCTATTCCATGGTCCGGATGTTTTCGCGCATGTCACTCGTCAACGGCCTGGCTCCCATCCTGGCCCCGGTCATCGGCTCGCAGTTGCTGCTGGCTTTCCCGTGGCCCGGCATTTTCTACTTCCTGGCCGGCTACGGCCTGCTGGTGATCCTTGCCTCCATCTTCTTCATCCGCGAGACACTCCCGGCCGACCAGCGGGGCAAATCCACCACCACGGTGGGGCAGCGTTACAAGTCGGTCCTGACGGACCGGATATTTGTGGGCATGGTGCTGGTGGGAAGCCTGAACTTCGGTGGGTTGTTTGCTTATCTCTCGGCCTCGACCTTCCTGTTCCAGGACATCTACGGCTTTTCGCCGCAGGAGTACGGAATCCTTTTCGGCATCAATTCCCTGGGCATTGTTGCCGGTGTCCAGATCAGCTCACGCCTGATCAGACGGGTGGCCCCTCAGTGGATCGTGGCCGGAGCAACGGTCTTCATGCTGCTCATGGCCATCCTGATCATCGTTCTGGACCTGTTCCAGGTGGGATTGTGGGGCATTCTGATTCCTTTGTGGTTCTACATCTGTGCAACCGGCTTCATGTTCCCGTGCGTTCAGGTCCTGTCTTTGGCCAACCATGGCGCCCAAGCAGGCACGGCGGCCTCCCTCCTGGGCGCATCGCAGTTCATGATGGCCGGAATTGTGCCTCCGGTGGTCGGTTGGCTGGGCGTCAGCTCCGCAGTCCCCATGGGAGCCGTCATGGCCGCGTGCATCACCGGCGCGATCGCCGCCCTGTGGCTGGTGGTCCGGCCCCGCACCGTTCCCTCCATCCATTAGGAACACACCCGTAGGCTGGGATCATGACCAACAAACCGCACCGTAACGGCAGAGGACTCTTCCTTGGCGCCGTGCTTGGCGCCACTGCCGGCGCGCTCCTCGGCCGGGCGGCAGGAAGCGCGCTGTTCGGCGCGATCCTGGGGGCCGTCATCGGTGCCGCCGTGCTGTACCGGGTGAACCCTGGCCCCTGGAAGCGGGACTAACCGCACCCCGCAAAGCGGCCTGCCGCCGTCGAACTTTTCAACCCCCTCCCCTAACAGCGTCCCGCAAGGCAGAATGGTGGCCAGCCGGGGTAGCCGGTGCCGGACCGGTGAAGGGGACATCACATGAGCGCGGCTGTGGGATTATGGGGCGGTGTCCGCGGCTTGGCAACAGTGCGGCGGCTGCCCCTGACGCTGGGCCTGGTGGCATCGCTGTGGATCCTGGGGGCTGCGACTGGGAGCCTGCTGAGTGGACCCAGTGAGGCGTTGCTGGACCAGGTGGGCCTGGGATTGGCGGTGGACCCAGGACCTTGGTGGTCCATATTCACGTCAGCTTTCTTTGCTTCCTCCCTGCTCGACTATTTGGCCTGCGCGGCCGCGATCCTGGTGGGCGTGGGTATCGCCGAGCGCGTCATGGGCCCGTGGCTCGCCCTCGCCGCCTTCGTCGGCGGATCAGCCCTCAGCGCCCTGGTCCTTGTGGCCTTGGTGGCCTTCGGGACCGACGCCAGCGACCAGTGGCTGAGTTTCCTCGGCGGCGAATACGCGGTGGGTTCCTATGGCGGCGCTGCCGCCGCGCTGGGATGTGCGACGGCGGCAGTGGACGCATTATGGCGTCGGCGGCTAAGGACGTGGCTGTTGGCCGCCACATTGATGTTCGCCCTGTTCGTAGGAGTGGCCCAAACACTCCAGGCGCTTGCCGGCGCAGTGATCGGCACCGTGGCCGGCTGGGCTGTCCAGTCGCTGGTCCTCCGGCGCCGGGCAGGCTCGCTGCATTCCTCGACTCTCCGTGAGACGCGTTTCCTGGTGGGCACCGTGGTGGGCGTCTTCGCCGTCGGACCTTTGCTGACGCAACTTACCGGGACGTGGGAAATCGGGCCACTGTCCGTCGTCTCGGAGGTCATGCTCCAAGCCAGTCCCGACGCCGACGAAGTCAAGGAAGCCTGCAACAACGACAACAACTGCGTGGCTCTGCAAAGCATCGTGGGCGTGCAAAGCTTCGGCGCAGCAATCCTGACACTGATTCCGGTCCTCTTGCTGCTGGTTTGCGCCGAGGGGCTTCGCCGCGGCCGCCGCCTGGCGTACCGCCTGACCCTGGTGATCCAGGCGTACCTGGCCGCCGTGACTGTCCTGTCCATCCTCCAGTACGTGAGCGATCCGGACGTCACCCTGGGCGATGACGACTTCGGCTACCTCCTTCTCTATGCGGTCCCGGCTGTTCTCGCCCCGGTGATCATCGTGGCGCTGCTGCTGGCCAACCGCCACAAGTTCCGGGTGGAGTCCAGCGATGCCGGATACCGGGTACTGGGCCGGAGCTCACTCATCCTGGCAGTCGCCGCCATAGTCCTTTACGTGGCGTTCTGGTTCGTCGAAGGCAATCCGGGCCGCTCAACGCTGTGGGACCTTGCCGGACAACTGACCCACATCCTGGTTCCCTTCCCGGTTCCCTTTGTCGTCGCTCTCCCGCAAGGCCTGTTGAGCACGGTGCTGTACGGACTTGGCGGGGACATCATCTGGCTCTGCATCCTGGTACTGGTCCTGAACAACTTCCGGCGTTTCAGGCAGCTTGCCACGGATCCGGCAGCAGACCTGGGGCACACCCGGGAGTTGCTCCACGACGGCGGCGGCACGCTGTCCTGGATGGCTTTGTGGGACAACAACCAGTACTGGTTCACGCCGGACCGGAAGGCCGGCGTTGCCTATCAGGTACACAACGGCGTGGCACTCACAGTTGCCGGGCCTTTCGGCGCGGAGGAACACCATGCGGACGCAGCCACGGGCTTCCTGAAACACTGCGCCGGCCTGGGACTCACCCCGTGCTTCTATTCAGCCACTGCCGAGCTGGACGGCCCGCTCCTTTCCAGGGGATTCCGAAAACTGGAAGTGGCGGAAGAGACCCTCCTGAATGTCCAGGCCATGACCTTCAAGGGCAAGGAGTGGCAGAACGTCCGCACGGCGCTGAACCGGGCAGACAAGCTGTCCATCAAGGACCACTGGTATCCCTACCATGCGATGCCTCCGGGAACCAGGGCGCAGCTGGCAGAGATCTCCGAAGAATGGGTAGCGGACAAGGCCCTCCCCGAAATGGGCTTCACGTTGGGCGGCCTGAGTGAATTGAAGGATCCCGAAGTCCTCTGCTGCGTGGCAGTGGATGATGAAGGGCTGGTCCACGGAGTCACCAGCTGGTTGCCGGTGTTCCGCGACGGCGTCATCTCCGGATGGACCCTGGACTTCATGCGGCGCCGGACCACCGGATTCAAGGGCGTCATGGAATTCCTCATCGCCTCCGCCGTGACCCATTTCAGGGAAGAAGTCCCGCGGATCTCCTTGTCCGGCTCGCCGCTCGCCAATGCCGGAGCTGACGTTGCTGAGGGTGACCGAAGTTCCTTGGACCGGGTCCTGGCACTGCTCGGAAATGCACTCGAACCCATGTACGGCTTTAAGTCCCTGGCAGCCTTCAAGTCACGGTTCCAGCCAGAGCACAGGACCCTGTATATGTACTACCAGGACCCCTTGGCGTTGCCATCCATCGGTATCGCCGTGGGCTCCGCTTATCTCCCGGGCCTCTCCCCCGCGCAAAGCGCAGGCCTGCTGCGCCAGATGGTGGCAAGGGAGCCCGCCGCATGAGGCCCGGACGGATTTCCTAGCCATGGACGACATCCTGAAACTTGACATCAGCGGTCCTGTCGTCATGGCCATTGCCGGGGCTATCGGCGCCGTGTTCTTCCTTGTACTGTTCCTCAGGCCGACTGCACGCTGGGCACTCACCGCGATCGTCGCCGTTGTGTCGGCTGCGTTGCTGGGGTGGCTGACTGTGTGGCTCATTGAGGACGTCATGGATGTCTTCCACGTGGGCCTGACACCACGTGTGTGGTTCTGGGCCGTCGCCTGCTTCGCTGCGTTGGGCCTGGCCGCGGTCAGCTTCCGCCATAGCCGGCCGTGGCGGAAAGTGGTGGCGGCATTCGCCATTCCAGTGTTCCTCCTGGTAGCCGCCCTGGGCATCAACGCCGAGTTCGGGCTGAACAAGACGTTGGGCTCGGCATTGGGGATCTCCACTGAGGGGGCCATCCAGCTGAAAAAGCCAAACCCGGATGCGTCCATCCCCGCAGGTCCGCTCTGGCAAAGCTGGAAACCCCCGGCCACCATGCCGTCCAAGGGCAAGGTGGGCACCCAGGTGATACCGGCAACGGCCTCGGGCTTTGACGCCCGGCCCGCCGGCATCTACCTGCCTCCTGCGGCCCTGACGGACAACCCGCCACGGTTGCCCCTGTACGTCCTCATGATGGGCCAGCCCGGCCTCCCCGACCCCCAGTACGTATCGGCTGCGTTGGATGAATTCGCGGCGAAGAACAACGGCCTTGCCCCGATTGCCATCGTCGCGGACCAGATCGGCCCTGATGAGAACGACAACCTCTGCTTGGACACTGCCAAGTACGGCAACGTGGAGAAGTACATCAATGAGGACGTGGTGAACTGGGCCAAAGCCAACCTGAACATCCTCCCGGACCGGGAGCATTGGACCATCGCCGGTTACTCCAACGGCGGCCAGTGCGCCATCTCCTTCGCCGTTAAATACCCGAAAATGTGGGGCAACGTGGTGGACATCTCCGGTGAAGAGTTCCCGGGCGCCGAGGATCCGGCAGGCAATCTTGCAGCCATCTTCGGCGGCAACCAGGCGGATTACGACGCCCAGAAGCCCATCAACATCATGAAGGGCAAGCAATTCCCTGACACCACGGCCGTCTTCACTGTTGGCTCCGACGACGTGACGTACGTGGCCGCCGCCAAAGCCGTCTCCGCTGCTGCACAGGCAGCAGGCATGACCGTCACCTACTACGAGGTCCCCAACGGCGGACACGTGGGTATCGCCCTGAACGCGGGACTGACCAAAGGCTTCGAGGTGCTCTATCCGCGTCTGGGGCTCTCGCGCTAGAACCCTTTTGCGCGCCACCTACCGGCGATAAAGTTGAGCTGTGCCACATTGGCAAGAGCTGCAGCCGCTTCCGGCACCCTGGCAGCGACGGGATGAACGCATCCTGCCGCTGTGGTGGGATCGTCTGTGCTCAGTGACCAGCCCGCAGTCAGCCGCCCTCTACGCCGCAGGACTCTTCACCGACGACCGGCGCCGCCCCATTGCCCAGTGGTACAACCCCGAAGCCGACGCAGCCCTGCTGGTTGCGCCCGAGACCTCGCCTGAGTGGCCTGTCCAGCGTTTCGGAATTTTCTACGCACCACCCGGTGGCGGCTTCACCCGCGTCTACTCAGCTCCGCACGAGTGGCATCCCCGCGAACCCAGGACACCACCTACAGAACAGGATTCGTTCCTGGCAGCCGTGGCCGAGGCAGCCCGCTTCCTGCAGGTGGAGATGGATTTCGTCTGAAAAAGACGAACCCCGCACCGGCGGGAAGCCGGTACGGGGTCCTTGTGCTCCTCCGACTGGACTTGAACCAGTAACCCTTCGATTAACAGTCGAATGCTCTGCCAATTGAGCTACGGAGGAATGAAGCGGTTATGACTTTAGCAAAGGTTTCACCGGAATGCGAAATCGGCCCGGCATACCCCCTGGGGGTATAAAAAATACCCCCATTCCGGATTACCGGAACGGGGGTATTGCGCGCTCCTCCGACTGGACTTGAACCAGTAACCCTTCGATTAACAGTCGAATGCTCTGCCAATTGAGCTACGGAGGAATGAAGCGGTTACTAGCTTAACAGGGGCCTGCCGGAAAACGAAATCGAGGTTCTCAGCCGTCGGAACGCAGCGCGCGACGTTCCATTTCCAACTGCATGAGCTCCCGGTTCAGGCGCTGGAATTCCTCCGGGTTGGCTCCTGCGTCCAAGCGCTGCAACTGGCCCATCTTGTCAGCTTTGATGCGTGTGATCTGCAGTTCGAAGAGGCGGGCCAGGATGTCCCGGCAGTACCGCTGCATGGCTTCGGGAGTGCTGGCGGGCAACGGTGTGACAGCAAGCTCGGACACCAAAGGCCGCAGCGGCTCGGGAACTTCCTGGCGGACCTGTTCCACCCACGCCACCGGATCAGCCGCATGGGCGAGGCCAGCGGCGCGCACTGCCGTGTGGACGGCAGCATAGGCAGGGGTGGCAAAGTACGAGGCCTCGAAACGTTCCCACGCTCCCCCGCCAAGCACCGCGGGCTCCTGGAGGACAACTTCCAGGGCCTGGCGTTCCATACCCGCTATCGGGTCCCTGGGGTCGGGCCGTTGGAAGACAGGACCGCTCGACGGCGGTGCTGCCGCCGCCGCGGATTGTTCAGCTGCGCCGGAGGGACCCGACGTGCTGCCGCCGGACGCTGCGCGCTTGGCCGCCGCCCCAACATAGCTGCTGACTTCCTCGATGGGCATGCCCAACCAGCCAGCCAGGTTGCGCGTATAGCCGGGCCGCGTGGCAGAGTCCCTGATCTGTGCCACCACGGGGGCGGCTTCCCGCAATGCGGCCACACGGCCTTCCACGGTGTCCAGGTTGTGCCGGCGCAAAGTGGCCCTGATGGCGAACTCAAAAAGCGGCTTCCGGGTACCGATGAGGTCGCGCACCGCGGCGTCGCCCTTGAGTTGGCGAAGATCGCAGGGATCGGCACCCGTGGGCTCCACGGCGACGTAGGTCTGGGCCGTGAAGCGCTGGTCTTCCTCAAAAGCCCTCAGGGCGGCCTTCTGGCCGGCGGCGTCGCCGTCGAACGTGAAGATGACCTCCCCGCCGCTGCCGTCGTCCGAAAGCAGCCGCCGGGCGACCTTGATGTGTTCGGTGCCGAACGCAGTACCGCAGGTGGCTACCGCCGTCGTGACTCCTGCGAGGTGGCAGGCCATAACGTCGGTGTACCCCTCCACCACCACCAGTTGGCGCTCCTTGGCGATGTTCCGCTTGGCGATGTCGATGCCGTAGAGGACCTGGGATTTCTTGTAGAGCGTGGTCTCAGGGGTATTCAGGTACTTGGGGCCCTGATCGTCCTCGTAAAGCTTGCGGGCGCCGAAGCCGATGGTGTCGCCGGCAATGTCGCGGATGGGCCAGATGAGTCTTCCCCGGAAGCGGTCGTAGATGCCCCTGTTCCCCTCAGAAAACATCCCTGTGAGTTTCAACTCAGCGTCAGTGAACCCACGGCCACGAAGGTGCTTCAGGAGAGCGTCCCAACCCTGCGGAGCATAGCCCACACCGAAATGCTCAGCGGCCGCGCGGTCAAAGCCGCGGCCATCCAGGAAGTTGCGTCCTTCGGCCGCCCCGGGAGTCAGCAGCTGGGCGCGGAAGAACTCATCGGCGATCTTGTGCGCGTCCAGCAAGCGCTGGCGTTTGCCCACTTCCTCGCGGCTGGGACCGGTTCCGCCGTCCTCGTAGCGCAGCTCGTAGCCGATCCTTGCAGCCAGCTTCTCGACGGCCTCATGGAACGAGCTGTGGTCCATTTTCTGGACGAAGGAGATAGCGTCGCCGTCCTCGCCGCAGCCGAAGCAGTGGTACCTGCCCACTTGTGGGCGGACGGTGAAGGAGGGCGATCGCTCGTCGTGGAAGGGGCACAGTCCCTTGAAGCTGCCCAGTCCCGCGCCTTTGAGCGTGACGTATCCGTCAACGACTTCCTTGATATCCGTGCGCTGGCGTACTTCGTCGATATCTTCACGTTTGATCAGGCCAGCCACGTGACCATCCTAGTCGCTCCGGCCAAACGCACCGGCCCTCACCAAAGGGACGGGAGGCTGCCCACAAGGCGTTCATACATGGCCAGCGCGGACACGTCCGTCAGCGATGCGACCTGGTCGATCACCACGCGCAGCCGGGCACCGTCGTCGACGGCGTCGCGCCAGTCCGCAGCGAACATCGGCTCCAGGTGACGGTCGCCGGTGGCGTTCAAGACACCCACGAGGGCGTGCAGCACCTCGCGCTGGCGTTCGTAGACCGGCTGGCGGTGGTCTGTGGAGATGACGAAGGTGGTGGCAAGGCCCTTGAGGACCGCGATCTCGGTGACGGTGTCCTCGGGAACCATGAGTTCGGCGTCGTAGCGGGTCAGGTTGGCGGGCCCGAAATGGTCCCGGGTGGTTTCCATTGCACTCTGGCAGAACCGGCCGATCAACTGGCTGGTCATGTCCTTCAGGGCGGCCATGGACTTCCGGCTGCCATCGGCCTCGCGGACCCAAACCCTGGTGGCTTCCAACCGGGCCAGGGCCGCATCGATTTCGGCGGGGTCGTTGTGCGGCAGGTACCACTGTTTGGTGTAACCCACCACGCGCGCCCGGTGATCCGGGTTTTCCATCCATTTGAGCTGGAAATGGCCGGCGACAATAGCGTCTTCGACGTCGTGGACCGAGTACGAAATGTCGTCTGCGAGGTCCATCACCTGGGCCTCGATGCACGAGCGGTTTCCGGGGGCGCCTTCACGCAGCCACTCAAACACGGGAAGGTCGTCTTCGTAGGCGCCGAACTTGCTGGTGCGGTGGCCGTGGATGACGGGGGCGTCGACGGCGGACCACGGGTATTTGGATGCGGCGTCCAGGCTGGCGCGGGTCAGGTTGAGTCCCGCGGGCCTGCCGTCCTCGCCCAGGACCTTGGGTTCGAGCCGAGTCAGCAGGCGCAGTGTTTGGGCATTGCCTTCGAAACCACCGATGGTGTGAGCCACCTCGTTCAAAGCGGATTCGCCGTTGTGGCCGAAGGGCGGGTGTCCCAGGTCATGGCTCAGGCAGGCTGTATCCACGACGTCAGGATCACAGCCCAAGGAGCGGCCAAGCTCACGGCCAACCTGTGCGACTTCGAGGCTGTGCGTCAGCCGGGTGCGGACAAAGTCGTCCGTGTCCGGGGCGACCACCTGGGTCTTGGCGCCCAGCCTGCGCAGTGCCGAGGAATGCAGGACCCGGGCACGGTCCCGTTCAAAGTCCGAACGGTACGTGGTCTTGCGATACTCTTCGACCCACCGTGCTGAATCCGCCTCGGCGTATCCGGGAATGGCCAACACATAATCGTGACTGGTTCCGTTGTGGCCAAGCACTGCTTCGGTTCCCATGGGTATCTGCCTCCTCCAAGCGCCGGGGTGTGGAGCTTCTTGAGTCAGTCTTACACGTGTGAGGCTAGCCGCCCGAAACGTCCAGCTCCGCAGCGGAGATTTCCGCGCTCTGTTCAGCGTTCAGCTGACGGCTGACCAGCCAGTCCTTGGGCAACGCGGGCTTTTTTGGCGAACCTGCGCGGCCGCGGGGACCCTCGGAATCAACTCCGGGGTAGGGCGAATCCATGTCCAGCTCGTCAAGGTATTCGCGCAGGACTTCCAGGGTGGGCACGGTGGCCAGCTTGGCACGCAGTTCCCCGCCCACCACGTAGCCCTTGAAGTACCAGGCCATGTGCTTGCGGATCTCGCGGAGCGCTTTGTATTCGTCGTTCCCGAAGGTCTCCACCATCAGTTCGGCGTGCCGGTAAACGCCCTCGGCTACTTCACGCAGGCCCGGGCGGTGTCGCTGGTCGCTGCCTTCAAAGGCGGCCTGCAGGTCACCGAACAGCCACGGGCGCCCCTGGCAACCACGGCCGACGACGACGCCGTCCACGCCGGTTTCCCGGACCATGCGGACAGCGTCCTCAGCGGACCAGATATCGCCGTTGCCCAGCACCGGGATGTCGGGCAATGCCTCGCGGAGGCGGGCAATGGCGGACCAGTCGGCCTGGCCGGAATAGAACTGCGCGGCGGTTCGGCCGTGCAGTGCGACGGCGGCCACTCCGGCGTCGCGGGCGATGCGGCCGGCGTCGAGGTACGTCAGGTGGTCCTCATCGATGCCCTTGCGCATCTTGATGGTCAGCGGGATGCCGCCCTTGCACGCTTCCTTGACTGCTGTGTTCACGATGGACGTGAAGAGGTCGATCTTCCACGGCAGGGCAGAGCCGCCGCCGCGTCGGGTGACTTTGGGCACCGGGCACCCAAAGTTAAGGTCGATGTGATCTGCCCGGTCTTCTTCCACGAGCATGCGCACTGCGGCACCAACGGTCACAGGATCCACGCCGTAGAGCTGCACCGATCGGACTTTCTCGTCCTCATCGTGGGAGATGATGCGCAGCGATTCCGGCGTCCGCTCCACGAGGGCACGCGAGGTCACCATCTCGGCCACGTACATGCCGCCGCCGTATTCACGGCAGAGCCTGCGGAAGGCAGAGTTGGTGATGCCCGCCATGGGGGCGAGGATTACCGGGGTGTCCACGGTGATCCCACCGAGCTTCAATGGCGGGAGCTCGAGCTTTGGTGCAGGGGGCGTCGCTACTACAGTCACCCATCCATTGTTGCAAATGCGGGCAAATCGGCGGGAAACCCTAGAGAAGCCAGCCATTGTCCGCGGCCAACCGGACCGCTTCTGCCCTGGTCCTTCCGCCTGTCTTGGCCATGGCCGCGGAGAGGTAGTTCCGTACTGTCCCCTCGGAGAGCATCGCGGCCTTGGCAATGTCTGCCACGGTGCCGCCGTCGGACGCTGCCCGAAGCACGTCCGCCTCACGTTCGGTCAGCGGGCTGTCGCCGGAGGTCAACGACTCAGCGGCGAGGACGGGATCCACTACGCGCAGTCCGCGGTGCACGCGCCTGACCGCCTCAGCCAGCTGGCGCGCAGGCGTGTCCTTGACCACGAAGCCCGACGCTCCGGCCTGCATGGCCCTCTTGAGGTAGCCCGGCCGACCGAATGTGGTGACCATGAGGACCCGGCACGAAGGCGCCGCCCGGCGGACGGCCGCTGCGGCACTGATGCCATCCAACCCGGGCATCTCGACGTCGAGCATGGCCACATCCGCAGCGTATTCCACGACGGCGTCCGCCACTCCTGTTCCGTCACCCAGCTCAGCCACCACCTCGATGTCCGGCTCAAGCCCCAGCAAAGCGGCCAAAGCCCCGCGGACCAACGCTTGGTCGTCGGCAATCACCAAACGGATAGTCATACCTCAACAACCAATCTGAACCCTCCCAGGTCACTCAAGCCCACATTAACGCTGCCACCGGCAGCCGCTGCCCTTTCGCGGATCCCGGCCAGGCCGCTACCGAAAGATCCCGCGGCACCTGGCCCGACGCCGTCGTCCTCCACCATGACGCTCGACGCCGTCAACAGGACCCGGCAGCGGCCGGCGCCTGAGTGCCGAACCACGTTCGTGATGCCTTCCCTGAGCACCCAGCCGAACAGTTCCCGGTGCCTGGCCGGCACCTGCTCCACCGAGCCGGGCAATTCAGCATTGATCCCCGCCGACTCGAGAGCTGACCGGGCCGCTGCGAGCTCGGCAAGGACGTTCACTCCCCGGTAACCGGCAACAGTGGCCCTGACATCTGCGAGCGCGCCTCGGGCCAGGTCCTGCACATCGCTGATTTCCGCGGCGGCCCTGTCCGTGGCCGGATCCGCGGGTGATCCTTCCATCAACCGCCCGGCCAGCTCCGCTTTGACAGCGATCACCGTCAAGGAGTGCCCCAGAATGTCGTGCATGTCCCGGGCGACGCGGCTGCGCTCGGCAGCCACTGCGGCGTCGGCCAGTTCGGTTTGCGCCTCGCGGAGCTGGACCGTCTGCCGGATCAGCCGTGCAAAGGAGGACATCATGAGGCCGAGCGACAGGATGAGGGCGGGCTGGAAGAACGCCTGCTCGGGGGTACCGGTTATCAGTTCCGTCGCCAAGGACACAGCGGCCATGGCAAGGATGAGGAAAAAGTCCACACGTGGCGGCAGCACGGTCATGGCGATGGCGCATGCGAGGAACGGCCAGGTCCACAATGCCTCCTTGCCTACCAGGAGAATGACAAGGCCGTTCAAAGCCAACAGGATCCCCGTACAGGCGAGTCCCGTTCTGGTTCCGCGGCTCCGGCTGAACATCGGCAGGACGGCGTAGGCGGCGAAGAAAGCCACCAGCGATGCGGAAGCAGCCACCTTCCATAGCGGGGGTTCGTCCACCGACCACACCAGGTTCCACGTGGGCCAGGCCCAGAGGATGATGGAGAATCCGGCTCCTACGAACCATTTGCGGGGCCCGGGCCCACGGAACGTGTCGCCAAGGCCAGGGCTGCTCATGGATCCCACAATAGTCACCGCGGGACGCGCTCAGACACGTTTTGTGTCACGGCGGAAGGCCATGGCCGCCCCGCCAACGAAGATGGCCAGCCATACCAGCACGTTAACGATCCAGAGGGCATCAAAATCGCCGGTGATGGGGCTGCGCGCCAATTGTCCGATCCCGTAGGCCGGTGTGAACTTCGCAATCTCGCCGAAGGTGTCTCCCATGATCTCGATCGGCATGAACAATCCTCCCAACATGGCCAGGATGGCGAGCGCCGGGCCAAGGATCTGCATGACGTTCTGGCTTGGCATGAGGTACCCGACGAACAGGCCCAGGGCGGCGAAGACCAGGGACCCCAACCAGGCAACCAGGCCCGCGGTCAGCCAGATCTGCGGGTCCATGGTCACCCCGGCGATGGCACCAATGACGAATTGGGCAATGACGGCTACCAGGGACAAGGTCAGCGCCGCCGCTGCCTTGACGGCAATGTAGGCCCCCGGCAGGAGCGGGGTGAGCCGCAGTTGCCTGCTCCAGCCCTGCGCCCGTTCAACAGCCACCTGGCTGCCCGCACCTGTGGCTGCCGTCATGGCCGCGTAGACGGTGAGGCTGATCAGGATGTACTGCCCGTAGCTATGGCCGTTGGGAAGCAGTTGGTCCTTGTTGGACAGCCCAAAGATGAAGAAGAAGATGGCCGGCATCAGGACGGTAAAGATGACGGTCCTGCGGTTTCGGAGCATCCGCTTGATTTCTATCCACAGGAAGGTGCGGTTGATGCCGCCTGCGGATGGCTTCCGGTCCTGGATGGCTGGTGCCTGGCTCATGCCCGGTCTCCTTCCAACGCGTGGTGGATAGCGCCCGTCCCGGGTTCGTCCGCGGTGAGCGCCACGAAGGCCTCCTCCAGGTTGTGGGCGACCACTTCAAGGTCGTGGGCACCGGTGTTGTTGAGCAGGTAGCGGACCACTGTGTCCGAGTCGGAGGTTCGGACGGTGACGCGCCCGGCGTCGTACTCCACTGTGGCGGCCGGCGGCAGCCCGGCCAGCAGCTCCCGGTCCCCCGGCGGCAGCGCTGCCCGGACCGTCCGTCCGGACGCGAGGTTCTTCACCTGTGCTGCCGTGCCGTCGGCAACAACAGCCCCTTGGCGGACCAACACAATCCGGTCCGCGTAGGCATCAGCCTCCTCAAGATAGTGGGTGGCGAAGATGACGGTTCTCCCCCGCGACGCGTCGGCCCTGATGGCAGTCCAAAAATCACGGCGCCCCGCTACGTCCATACCGGTGGTCGGTTCATCGAGGATGAGCAGCCCGGGGTCGGAGACCAACGCCATGGCAAAGCGCAGGCGCTGCTGTTGCCCGCCGGAACACTTCTCCACCCTCCTGTCCGCGATGTCCAGGATGCCTGCGCGGGTCAGGACTTCGTCAACGGGGCGCGAGGAGTCGAACATCGCTGCAGTGAGCTGCACCGTCTCCCGGACGCTGATATCCCGCAGCAAGCCACCGGTCTGCATCACTGCAGCCACCTGGCCCCTGGCAATCGCAGCCCGTGGCGTGTGCCCGAAGACCGAGACACTGCCCCGGTCCGGGGTGCTCAGCCCAAGGATCATGTCGATGGTGGTGGTCTTGCCGGCGCCATTGGGGCCAAGGAAGGCCACCACCTCCCCCTGCTGCACCGTCAGGTCCAGCCCGCGAACTGCGTGGACCTTTCCAAAGCTCTTGTGAAGTCCGGCGGCCTGAACGGCCGGCACACCTGCTGCTTTCATGGCTCTCCCTGGTTGCTGTTGTTCTGCAACCAAGTCAACCCGCGTCCTGCCCGTCGCACCCCTGGACGGTGTCACACCTTCTGGGTGACAAATGTCATCAGTGGGCTATTCCGGGCTGCGCCGCTCCGCTTCCCGCTGGGCGCGGCGGCTGCCCGGCCGTGCAGGTTTGGCGGGAGCGTCGAGGCGGGTTCCGGCGTCGTGCGCGTCGGACCGCGCGACGGCGGCCGCTGCCGCCAGCGCGCCGGTGTCCTCGACGTCGTCGGGACCAACCGACGGCCCGTCCGCAGGAGCTGGGCGCTTCATGCCGGTCGCCTTGACGACGAGGACGGCGATCAGCGTCGTGACCGGGATCGCAAGAACCAGCCCGATGGAACCCACGAGCGTTCGGATGACTTCTTCGGAGAGTTCGGCGCTGGTGAGCGCTTCAGCCAAGGGACGGTCGTAGAGCATCACGATGATGAGTATCGGAAGGGCTGCGCCCGCGTAGGCAAAAGCGATGGTGTACACCGTGGAGGCGATGTGGTCCCGGCCGATTCGCATGGCCGAGGTGAACAGTTTGCGGGCGCTGGTGTTGGGCGCCAGTTCATAGAGTTCCCACACTGCCGAGGACTGGGTAATGGTGACGTCATTAAGCACGCCCAGGCCGGAAATGATCAGGCCGCAGAGAATGATCCCGGAGATGGAGATCTGGCTCGACATGTTCACCAGCGTTGAGGCATCGTGGTTTCCGACGCCGGCCAGGTTGGCGGCATCCGTAGCCCAGGCCGCCAACAGCGCTGTGATGCTGAGCCCAAAAATGGTCCCCAAGAGGGCCGTGGACGTTCGCGCCGAGAATCCGTGCGCAAAATACAGGACCCCGATCATGATCACCGTGGACCCCACCAACGCCAGCAGCAGCGGGGGTTTGCCCTCCACCAATCCGGGCAGGATGAAGCTGACCAGGACGAAGTACGCACCCACCAGCCCAAGGAGCGCCCGGAAGCCGCGCCAACGGGCAACCGCGATAACCACCGCCGCGTACAGGACGGCCAGCAGCGCGATGGGAATGCTGCGGACAAAATCGACAAAGACATAGGCAGGAGCGCCGCTGCCCGCGTTGGCACCCTGGACCGCGGAGAGGTTCAGGTACCGGATGGAGTCCCCCACGTCCACGCCGTGGGACATGGCAACGTCAGGGTTGATGACCACCTTGACTACATCCCCGCCCTTGTCCGGCTCCGTAAAGGCGAACGTGCACTGCGAGCCGCCGGACTGGTTGTTTTGGCCGGTGTCCGTTTGGCCGGTGCCTGTTTGGCCCGTATCCGTCTGGCCGGTTTGCGTGCAGCTTTCCACCACCACGCTCTGGATCCGGCCGGTATCGAACGTGACGCCCGGGGCAGCCTGGTACGGGCTTGAGAAAGTGATCCCTTCCCGGCTGCCCGAGGGCCACATGACCATCATGGCCACCAAGGTCAGGACGCCCAGCGGAACAAGTATGGCCGCCAATATCCAGTTGGCCCTCTTCCGCGAGGCAAGAGCCTGCGGGGTTGGCTCGGAACTTTCAGAATGACCGTGGGAGTGACCGTGGCCCATCAGCAGCAAAACCTCATGCCTCAACCCTACGCGGGCACCGGACACCCCACGACCCAGGACGTTCACATTCCTTGTCGCCACAATGACCGGCTTTGGACGCGCGGATTCGGATGTCACCCGCCCGCCGAGTTGGCTCCAGCGATGACGGGTGTCCCACGGCGAAGCTTAAACGCAGGATCCCACGCTGCCCCATGGTGACGGACGGCGTGGGATCCTGACGTGCGGAAACAGTGGTCAGTCGCTCACGATCAACGTATCCGCACCGCGCACGTGGGCCTTGCCTGATTCCAGCAACGGAGTGAGGACATTCCGCAGGGCCGTCATCGATTCGTCAACTTCCAACAACACCGGGTGCTGGTAGGCAATAAGCGCCAGCAGATCCCTCACCGCAGCCGACGCATCGTCAGTGGACAGTTGAGGATCATGGCCGAGGAAGACGTCCGACGGTTCGTCGGTGTTGCCCTGGGCGTAGCTGATGGCAAACGCCTGGATCTTTCCCTTGCGGCTCGCGGGAACGCCTTCGCCGAAGGCACTGGCCTTGGGCGCGCGCAGGACTATTGCGCCATGGGCACCTGTCAGGTCATGCAGGAATAAGCGCTGAACCGTTGCAACGCCCAGCTCCCCCGGGCTATCCCAGTGGTGGACGTGCGAGTAGTACTTACCCACCACATCACTGAGCTCAACGGAACCAGTCGCCAGGTCCTCCACACGCTCCGACGCAGCTTCCTCGGAACCGTCGCCGAACCTCGGCAATGACAGAGGCTCAGGCTCCACAACCACCAGCTGCGAACGCTGGATCGGTGCCAGTCCCGCAGCCGCAGCAAATGCCGCACCAGCAGTTCCCGGCTCCACCTTGCTGCGCAGCTTGGAAACGCCAGACGGCGAGTTCCCGGCTTCGCGGCGAAGCATGGTCAGCAGCGTGGCACCGACGCCTTCCCGGCGATGGTCCTTGGCAACCTCGATGTAAACCCAAAGGCGTTCGGGGTGCAGCGATGCCTCATGGACCACGCCTGCCGCAACGGGAATCCGTACGCCATCCACGACGTCCTCGGCCACGATGCACCGGCGCCAGGGCTGGTTGCCCGACGGCGCCAGGGCGGCACGGAACTGCTCGGCGGGAAGGGTCTCCGGGCTACCCCAGATCTCCAGGAGGGCGAGGTCGTCGCCTTCCTTCCATTCGCGGTACTCCAAAGCCACGATCAGGCGCCGATCAAGCGTGCTGCCAGGTAGCCTTCAACCTTGTCCAAGGACACGCGTTCCTGGCTCATGGTGTCGCGCTCACGGATGGTGACTGCCTGGTCTTCGAGCGTGTCGAAGTCCACGGTGATGCAGAACGGGGTACCGATCTCGTCCTGGCGACGGTAGCGGCGGCCGATGGCTCCGGCGTCGTCGAAGTCGATGTTCCAGTTCTTGCGCAACTGGGCGCCCAACGCCTTGGCCTTCGGGGACAAGTCCTCGTTGCGGCTCAGGGGCAGGACGGCGGCCTTGACCGGGGCAAGGCGCGGATCCAGCTTCAGCACCGTACGGACGTCGACGCCGCCCTTGGCGTTGGGTGCCTCATCCTCGGTGTACGCGTCGATCAGGAAGGCCATGAAGGAGCGGGTCAGGCCAGCGGCGGGCTCGATCACGAACGGGGTGTAGCGCTCGTTGGTTGCCTGGTTGAAGTAGCTCAGGTCGGTGCCCGAGGCCTTGGCGTGGGTGGAGAGGTCGAAGTCCGTCCGGTTGGCGATGCCTTCGAGCTCGCCCCACTCGGAGCCTTGGAAACCGAAACGGTATTCGATGTCCGTAGTGCCCTTGGAGTAGTGGCTGAGCTTCTCCAGCGGGTGCTCGAAGAAACGGAGGTTGTCCTCACGGATGCCCAGGCCCGTGTACCAGGACATGCGCTCTTTCATCCAGTACTGGTGCCACTCTTCATCGGTGCCGGGCTCGACGAAGAACTCCATCTCCATCTGCTCGAACTCGCGGGTACGGAAGATGAAGTTGCCCGGGGTGATCTCGTTACGGAAGGACTTGCCGATCTGGCCGATGCCGAACGGCGGCTTCTTCCGGGAGGTGGTGAGCACGTTGTTGAAGTTCACGAAGATGCCCTGGGCGGTTTCCGGGCGGAGGTAGTGCATACCTTCGTCGCTGGCCACCGGGCCGAGGAACGTCTTCAGAAGGCCGGAGAATTCCTGCGGCTCCGTCCATTCGCCACGGGTGCCGCAGTTGGCACAGGCAATGTCCTTGAGGCCGTTCTCAGCGGGACGGCCCTTCTTTTCCTCGTACTCTTCCTCGAGGTGGTCTGCACGGTAGCGCTTGTGGCAGGACAGGCACTCCACCAAAGGATCGGAGAAGACCTCCACGTGGCCCGATGCTTCCCATACCTGGCGGGGAAGGATAACGGAGGAATCCAGGCCTACAACGTCCTCGCGGCCTCGGACCATGCTCTGCCACCACTGCCGCTTGATGTTTTCCTTCAGCTCCGCACCGAGGGGACCGTAGTCCCATGCGGAACGGGAGCCACCATAGATTTCACCGGCCTGGAAGACAAAGCCCCTCCGCTTGGAGAGGGAAATGACCTGGTCAAGGACGGATTTTGCTGCCATGGGTACTCCATTTGTTCTACAGGGCCGCTGGGTGCGGTCCGCGGTGGTTAGCCCCGGTTTCCGGACGAGGTTGTCCGGCGGGGTGCTGGGGGAAATTTACTGCAAAGTACTTGACCCTACTGGAAAAAGCACTTGGGGGCACTGCGTCTCCTAGCCTACCGGCCTTTGGCAGGGCCTCTTCGTGCAAAAGCGCCTTTGGGCCACGGCAGGGTGGCCACGATGATGGCGGCGAGCGTCAGTACCGTACCCAGCACCGTGGGCAAGGCGACCACGGCGCCGGGACTGGGGATCACGACGTCGAGCAGCAACGATCCCACCAGCTGACCGGCAATCATGCCCAAGCCGGTGATCAGCACGCCGAGGCTGCGGACCAGGAGGGCCGCCAGCCCGATAAAGAGGCAGCCCATGGGCCCGCCGAGGTAGTACCACCACTCCGAGGGAAGCGGATTGCCCGGGCCTGCGACGGCAAGCTTAATGAGCCATGCGATCCAGAGGATGGCTGACCCTGCAATGAAGTTGACCAGCGTGGCTGCAATCGGCGTCCCGTAGTGAACGGTGGCCGTTCCATTCATGGCTTGTTGGAAGCTCATGAAGAATCCGGCAGCAAGTGGCAGCAGGACGGGCAACACGAGGGAGGCGATATCGGCGTCGCCGCCGAACCGGGGCGAAACTGCCCAGGCGACGGCGGCAACGGTCAGGACGCTGCCCAGGACCCGCACTCCCGTGATGGCACGTTTCCCTCCCGGTCCGATGCCCATCCGGTCCACCAGCAATCCGCTCAATGTCTGCCCCGTCACCGCGGCAACAGTGAAGAGCGCTACCCCCAGCAGGGCGACGGTGAACGACTGGGCAAATACGAACAATGCACCGATGGCACCGGCCATGACATAGAAGCGTGGAAAGCTGCGGTTCCGGACGGCGGGGATAATGCGCTGGAGGCCGGCCCTGCCTTTGGGTGTTGCAAAGGAAATTGCACTGATGAGCAGGAGGCCTGTGGTGAAGCTCACCACGGCGGCGGCAATGCCGTCCTCGAGCCTGGCGCCAAGTGCCCCGTTGATCCTTCCTTGGAGCGGGATGACCAAGCCTGTTGCGACTGCAATGGGGAGGCCAAGGGCGAGCGGAAGGACAGGACGGGGAGAAGGCTGCGGCACCGTCCCCACACTACTTCAGGCATCATTACTGTATGAGCAATCCGGAAATCGAAGAGATCCCCATCCGCGACGACATGATCCGCCTTGGCCAACTGCTGAAGCTTGCCAATCTCGTGGAAGACGGTGTCGAAGCCACGGAGCTCATCAAGAACGGCTTGGTCAAAGTCAACGACGAGATCGATGACCGCCGTGGCCGCCAACTCCACGTGGGCGATACCGTGACCGTCAACGGCCAGACTGTGCGGATCACCGCCGCCTGACGCACCGGGATTTTGTACAGATAACGCCCTCAAGAACGGCTCTTGGGGGCGTTATCTGTACAAAAACTCAATCGGTGAGGACTTTGTGGGTCAGGAATTCACCCACGTGCCCAATCTCCTGCTGGTTGATGCCGTGCCACATCCCGGTGTAGAGCACCTTGGTGAGGTCTACGTGCTTTCGCACCCAGCCCATGGTGTATTCGATCTTGTCCTGGGTAATGACCGGATCCTGCTGGTCCCGGCCCCAGAACATGGGCATCGAGCCATCCAGTTCGTGGTCCCGGAAGGCGGCGTCAGCGCCGGCGTCGATCACAAAACCTGAAAGTCCGACGACGGCAGCAAAGTCCGCGGGACGGTAGCGGACCATGGTGGTAGCCATCGCCATGCCCATGGAGAAGCCAAGCAAGGTCACCGATGAGTGGTTGGCTTTGACCGTGTCCAGCCACCCCAGCGCGTATTCCGCGGCAAGCTTCACGGCGTCCAGCGAGTAGTCGATGGACGCTGTGAGGGGGAACCACGTGAAGCCCGGCCCCATGGGCATCGGCGCCCGGAGTGCCGCCACCACGAAGCCGTCAGGCAACAGCCCGGCCAGGCTGAAGAGGTCCTCCTCGTTGGAACCGTAGCCGTGCAGCAGGACCAGGAGTGGCTTGCCGGCACGCTCGGCTTCGTCGTGGGACCACAGGACAACGGGCGCGGGGAATGCGGGGGCTTCAGTCATGGTTCCATTCTTACAGTTACCCGGAAGTAACAACCTACGGTGGCGTAGGTTGTCAGTGACGAGGCAGGATATGAGCGTGAGTGAGAACAATCCTTTGTTGAAGCCGGGCGAACCTGTTCAAAAACACCCTTGGAGCCGTTACGTGGCCCTGGGTGATTCGTTCACTGAAGGGATCGGCGATCCCGAACCCGCGAACCCCGGCGGCTACCGCGGCTGGGCCGATCGCGTCGCTGAGGAGCTTGGCCGGGGGCACGGGGATTTCGCGTATGCCAACCTCGCCATCAGGGGCCGGCTCCTGCAGCAGATTCTGGACGAACAGGTTGGTCCCTGCCTGGAGTTGCAGCCGGACCTGGTGTCCATCTCGGCCGGCGGCAACGATCTCATCCGGCCTGGCGGCGACCCCGATCTGCTGGCTGAAAAACTCGACGTCGCGGTGGGCGAGCTGAGCTCCGGCGGCGCCACTGTGGTGTTGTTCAACGGCCCGGACACGGCCGCCTCCGTCCCGGGACGCATTCGCGGCAAGGTGGCTATCTACAACGAGAACCTCCGTACCGTAGCGGCACGCCACGACGCCGTGGTGGCCGACATGTGGTCGCTACGGCAGTTGGCTGATCTGCAAATGTGGGATGTCGACCGCCTGCATTTCTCCCCGTTGGGCCACCACACCATCGCAACCATGGTCCTGGAGGCACTGAACGTAGAACATACACTCGAGCCCCTGATGCCCAAACCATTACCCCCACGTACATGGCGCGAGGCCCGCTCTTCCGACCTCGTCTGGGCGCGCGAGTACTTCGTCCCATGGGTCATCCGAAGGCTGCGACACCAATCTTCAGGCGACGGCATCAGTCCAAAGCGTCCGACGCCGGGACCCGTCTTTGGTTCCAGCGGCACCCTCTTGCCGCGCCGTTAGGGTGACGGCAATGCTTGTCGAGGACCGCAGTGACGGCTGACGAGACCCGCATGGCGGAGAATGTTCGGCGACTGCGCCTGCGAAGGCAACAGTTACGGGCTCCGCTTGCCCGGAATGCCGGAGAGGTGGTCCGCAACCTCTTGGCCGTCCAGTCGCAGGAGTTCCCCTACGCGCGATGGTCGCTGGCACAAAGGACGGCCGGCAGCACCTCCACCGAGGTGGAGCAGGCTGTAGCAGACGGAACGATCCTGCGGACGCATATCCTCCGGCCCACCTGGCATTTTGTGCACCGGGACGATCTCGGCTGGTTGATGGGGCTCTCGGCGGATCGGCTTCATCAGGGAAACAAGGGCATGTACCGCCAGACGGGTGTGGATGAGGAATCAGCGGCATTGAGTGGCCGTATCCTCGGTGAGGCCGTGGCGGACGGCGCCCATAAGACCCGCGAAGAGTTGGCTGAAGTACTGGGGCAAGCCGGCTTCCCCAGCAAGGGACTGGGGTTTATCTACCATCTGATGCACGCGGAAATCAGCTGCACCCTGGTGAGCGGCGCCCCCGTCCGCTCCGCCGGTGGCGCCCTGAAACAGACGTATGCACTGTTCCAGGAACGAGTGCCGGGTTTCGTTGGTACGTCCTCACTGACCGGGGACGCCCGCGAGCGCGCCTTGGGGCAACTGGCACTGAGGTACTTCAGCAGCCGCGGGCCGGCCACCATCAAAGACTGTTCCGTGTGGTCCGGTCTGACCATGAAAGATGTGAAGCTGGGCCTGCACGTGGCTGACGACCTGTCTCCCGGCAGCCTCGCGTCGGTGTCCTTTGACGGTCTCGGTTTTTACCTGGCCGCAGAGGAGGCGGAGGCCCTCTCGAGCGGTAGCGATTCTTCGCCTGCCGGGGAGTCCGGGCTCCCCCGCGTCGACCTCATTCAGTGTTACGACGAATACGTCATGGGCTACTCGCAGTCCCGGCATTACCTGGGCGGGACTGCTCCATATTTCCCCGAGGACAACGGACCCCTGCACGTGGTCCTGCTGAACGGCAGACTGGCCGGTTGGTGGCGTCATGGCTTCTCCGGCGGGGCTTGTGAGTTGGACGTGCGCATGAACCGGCCGGCAACGCCGGAGCAGCAGGCCGCACTTGAGGCCGAGGCGGAGCGCTATGGCCGGTTCCTGGGAATGGACACCAAGCTGGTGTGACGTCGCCGAGTCGATTTCAGCAGCAGGGCTAAGCTGGGAGAAGACCTAGGAGGCCTGCACTGTGAACAATCTGATCTTCTGGATCATCGTCTGCTCGTGGCTGATCCCACTCGGGATCCGTATGTACAACCGCTCCCGGGCGCGCCGGATCCAGCATGGCGACTTCCGCGGCCCCGGGTACCCGCAGCAGAACCTGCCGGGTCCGGGCTATCCCCCACAGAACTTCCCGCAACAGAACTACCCCGGCTACCCATCCGAGCCGGCCGTCGTCCGCCCCGCGGATGCGCCACCGCAGGCCGGGCCGCCGTCGAGCCCTTCATCCCCTGCGCCGTTCCCGGCATCCAGCGGCTCCGAGCCGCAGGGCTACCGGGCACGGAAGCTGTCAGAACTGGACGCGAAGTTCAGCAACGGCGAGATCGCCATGGAGGACTACATGAAGCAGCGCGCCGACATCATGAACGGCTAAGCCGTTTGATGCGTCCGGAGGCTTAGGCGAAGAACGCCTGGCGAAGTTGGCTTGAAAGCTGCCCGATTTCGGTGAGGAACCCGTCGTGGCCAATGGGTGCCTCAATGACCTGTACCGGCACGTCGGCCGGGAGCGCAGCAGCCAATTCACGCGATTGCGCCGGGAAGTAGAGCCTGTCGCTGTCTACTGCCGCTACGAAAAACTCAGCTGTGGTCCGCGACAACGACGCTTCCAGCGAGCCGCGGCCACGCGTGACGTCATGGGACATCAGGGCCTCGGTGATGGCGATATAGCTGTTGGCATCAAAACGGCGCACCAGCTTTGTCCCTTGGTGGTCCAAATAGCTTTCCACCTGGTAGCGGCCACGCTCCCCCAACACCGCGGCAGCAAGCGGTGTCTCCTGGTGCTGGGCTTGCCGGCCAAAGCGGAAATCCAGCTCCAGTGCCGAGCGGTAGGTGATGTGGGCGATGCGCCGGGCCAGCGCCAGACCGTGCTCGGGCGCAGAGCCGCCGTAGTAGTCGCCGTTGTTGAAGTTCGGGTCCTGCCTGATCGCCAAAGTCTGGGCTTGCGCAAAGGCAATCTGCTCGGCCGTGCTGTAGGCGCCCACCGAGATGACGGCGCAGCGTTTGACGCGGTCCGGGAATGTCACGGCCCACTCGAGTGCCCGGGCGCCGCCCATCGAACCGCCCAACACAGCATGCCAGGCATCGATACCCAGGGCATCAGCCAGTCGCGCTTCGGCCTCCGTGCTGTCGCGCAGGGTGATCAAGGGGAAACGTGAGCCCCAGGGCTTGCCGTCCGGCGCTTCCGACGATGGTCCGGTACTCCCATAGCAGCCACCCACGATGTTGATGGAGATGACGAAGAACTTGTTGGTGTCGATGGTGGCACCAGGCCCCACCAGCTGCTCCCACCAGCCTTCTTCGTCAGTGGCTCCACGGGCGACATGCGTGCTGCCCGTGAGCGCATGCTCGATGAGCACGGCGTTGGACGCGTCCGCGTTCAACCGGCCCCAGGTTTCATACGCCAGGACAACGTCCGGAAGGAGTCCGCCGGCTTCAAGTTCCAGCGGTCCGATCCCGGCATACTTGACGGTTCCGTCTTCTTCTCCGGATTTTGGAAGGGCTGTAGCAGTAATGGTCATTCCTTTGACACCTATCCTCGCGCTTGCCCGTCGCCTTGCGTGCGAACAGGCCAGGTCTTCACCCGGGGCACCCCACCGCGGAGGAGGGTTGCCGGCCAGCAAGCCGGGGCTGTGTGCTGGCACTCATGACCTAATACGAAGAGTCTAGGAAATGCAGGGCGGTTCTGGCGAAGAATGTGACAACAGTGTGACGGTTTGGGCCAGCTTCATTCACGAAGAAGCACCCGGAAGTGCCGCCCGGCGAATAATCGTCGGCGCGGGCGGCGTTCCCGGCGGAGGTGATGAGCTCGGGCGTCAGGCGCCCTTGGCAGCCCTGAATCCGGCTTCGAGGTCGGCGATGATGTCATCGACGTGCTCAATGCCTACGGACAAGCGGACCAGGCCGGGATTGACGCCGGCAGCGACCTGCTGTTCCACCGTCAGCTGGCTGTGAGTGGTGGACGCCGGGTGGATGACCAGGGAACGGACGTCGCCAATGTTGGCGACATGGGAGTGCAGTTCCAATCCGTCCACGAAGCGCTTGCCGGCGTCCACGCCGCCCTTGATGTTGAAGGCAACAATTGCGCCGGTGCCCTTGGGGCCATACTTTCGGCCGCGGTCGTACCACGGGCTGGACGGCAGGCCCGCATAGGCCACCGATTCGACGTCGTCGTGGCTTTCAAGCCACTGGGCAACCTTGGTGGCGTTCGCTACGTGGCGTTCCACGCGCAGGCTCAACGTCTCCAGGCCCTGGGCAATGAGGAAGGCATTGAACGGGGACACAGCCGAGCCAAGGTCGCGAAGCAACTGGACGCGGGCCTTCAGGATGTAGGAAAGGTTGGCACCCAGCGCGCCGTCCTTGCCCAAGTCCCGGGCGTAGACGAGTCCGTTGTAGCTCGGGTCCGGCGTGTTGAAGCCAGGGAAACGCTCCGGGTCCTTGCCGAAGTCGAAGTTGCCGGAGTCCACGATCACTCCGGCGATTGCGGAGCCATGGCCACCCAGGTACTTGGTTGCGGAATGGACCACGATGTCCGCGCCCCACTCGATGGGTCGGATGAGGTACGGCGTGGACAGGGTGTTGTCGACGATCAGGGGCACACCGGCCTCATGTGCCGTACGGGCGATGCCTTCGATATCCAGCACATCCTGGCGGGGGTTGGAAACCACTTCGCCGAAGAACAGCTTGGTGTTCGGCTGGACAGCGTCACGCCATTGGTCCAGGTTGTCAGGATCCTCGACGAACGTGACCGAGATGCCAAACTTCTTCAGCGTGTGCGCCAGCAGGTTGTAGGTACCGCCATACAGGCTGGGGCTCGCTACGATGTGGTCCCCGGCCTCGGCGATATTCAGGATGGCGAATGTCTCGGCAGCCTGGCCGGAGCTGAGCAAGAGTGCACCCAGTCCGCCTTCAAGGCTCGCAACCCGCTGCTCCACGGCATCCTGCGTCGGGTTGCCGATCCGGGTATAGATGGGTGCGAGTTCGGCCAGGGCAAAGCGGTTGGCAGCACTTTCGGCGCTGGGGAACACGAAGGACGTGGTCTGGTAGATCGGCAGCGACCGCGCGCCTGTGGCGGAGTCGGGCTCCTGGCCTGCGTGGATCTGGCGGGTTTCGAAAGACCATCCTTGGGACATGGAGTTCTCCTCTTCATAACGCATGGGTTTGGCGGGAATGTGGTGCGGTGTGAGCTGGGGCCAGTCTAGGAACTGTCCGGAGGCTAGGACAGCTTTGTGACGCCGGTGGAATCTTTCGGTCTTTTCGCGTCCCTCCATGACGCCCACCGTCACGGTTTATACACATCCCACCTTAGTTAGGCTTGACTTAGCTGAGACCCCGATCACAAAGTGCCAAGATGAAGCCATGCGCATGGATCACGTCTCTTACGCCTGTGAACGAGATGGCCTTTTGGCCACTACCGAACGAATTTCCGCGGCATTGGGAGTGGACGCTGTCCGGGGCGGAGTGCACCCGCGCTTCGGTACCCGGAACATGATCATTCCCCTTGCGGATAACAAGTACCTTGAAGTGGTGGAGGTCCTGGACCACCCTGCTTCAGACAAAGCACCATTTGGCCAAGCAGTTCGTGCACGCTCAGCTGCCGGAGGAGGGTGGATGGGCTGGTGCGTCGCTGTTGAGGACCTCGCCCCGTTCGAAGACCGGCTTGGCCGCTCCGCTGTTCCGGGCAACCGCAAGTTCCCGGACGGTCGCGAACTGGTGTGGCAGCAAATCGGAATCCTCGGCTTGATCGCCGATCCCCAGGTCCCGTACCTGCTCAAGTGGGAGGGCGACCCGGCACTGCACCCGTCCAGGATTTACGAGAGCGACGTCAAGATGTCCAGCCTCACCATTGCAGGCTCGGCCGAACGCGTCACCGAGTGGTTGGGCGAGCCGGTGGAAAAGCCGCTTGAGGACGTTGCGGTCCAGTGGATGGCCCCGCACGGGACCCCCGGCATCCTGGCCGTCACCTTCGAAACCGCCTCCGGGGCCGTCACCATCTGACAGCCCCCTCCATCCGGGCCAGTCCCGGGACCGGTCAACCATGTCCGGTAAAACTTCGGCCGCCATCAGCGGGTGCCAATGACGTCACCCACTGATGGCGGCCGGATAATTTTAAGGCCCTATCCCAAGCCAACCGCCTTACCGAACAGGCTGAAGCCAACAAACGCCACGATATCGAGCAAGGCGTGGGCAATCACCAACGGCATCACCCGCTTGGTTTTGGTGTAGATCCACGCGAACACCAGCCCCATGACCACATTGCCGATGAACGGCCCGAAGCCCTGGTACAGGTGGTAGCTGCCCCGCAGGACGGCACTGACAACGATGGCTACCGGCATGCTCCAGCCGAACTTGCCGAAGCGGTCCATGAGGTAACCCACCACGATCACTTCTTCGACGACTGCGTGCCGGATGGCCGAGAGGACCAGCACCGGCACGGTCCACCAGTAGGCGTCCAGCCCGCTGGGCACGATGGCCGTGGTGATTCCGAGGGCCCGCCCGGCCGCGTAAAGACCCAGCGATGGAATACCGATAGCCGCCGCCAGTCCCAAACCCTGAAGCAGGTCTTTCCCGGGGCGGGCAAAATTGAAGCCAAGCCGGGCGAAGGCCGAACCGCTCTCACCATCCCGGTTCGCCTGGATATGCATGGACAGGAAATAGAACACCAGGGCCACCGGCACCAGGGCGAAGATGATGTCCAGCAGTTGGTACGTAAGGTCGAAGTACTCCCGGGTGCTTTGGGACCTGTTCAGGGTTGAGGTGGCGTCGGCCAACGGTGCCCGCGTCATCTTGTCCAGTAATTGCACCACGGAGTAGACGGCCGACTGGCCCAGGGAAAGGCCCAGCACAATAAGTACTTCGGCGCGCAGTCGGCGGCGGGAAGCAAGGAACATGTACCTATCTTGCCCGCAGTTCCTGCCACTTTGCCGGGAACCACGCACCTATGCTTGGTGGGATGGGCGCCCCAGCGAGAATCTTCATGATCCGGCACGGACAGTCGGCCGCGAATGCCGACACGACCATCTACAACCGTGTGCCGGATTATCGGATCCCCCTGACTGAGATGGGGGTGGAGCAGGCCCGGATTGCCGGCGAAGCACTTCGCCGGAAACTCGATGGCGAGCAGGTCTGCGTCTACGTATCGCCGTATTTGCGGGCCTACCAAACCCTGGAAGCGATGAAACTTGGACCTCTGATCGAGCGCGTGATCGAGGAACCCCGGCTGCGGGAACAGGACTGGGCCAACTTCCAAATTGCCGGGGAAATCGAAGATCAAAAGGAGCTGCGCAACCTGTACGGCCATTTCTTCTACCGGTTCCGCGAGGGTGAGTCCGGCTCTGACGTGTACGACCGCGTGTCATCGTTCATGGAGACGCTCTACCGCCACTGGCAAAAGCCCAGCTATGCCCCGAACGCACTCCTGGTGACGCACGGACTGACCATGCGCCTGTTTTGCATGCGCTGGTTCCACTGGACAGTTGAGTACTTCGAGTCGCTCAACAACCCGGACAACGCCGAGCTGCGCACACTGATCAAGAACGACGACGGGCAGTACAGTTTGGATTTGCCGTTCAGCCAGTGGGTGCCCAGGGATGTTGACGACTCAGTGCTTCACGCACCGAAGATGCGGTTCTAGCAGGTACCCTAGCTGGCGGCCGCGACGATGACTTCGGTGCCCTTGGCTTCGAAGGCGGCTTTGTCCTCGGCGCTGATGCCGGAATCGGTGATGAGGTGCCTGAAGTCGTAGCCGGCCATGGCGGCGAAGGAACGGCGGCCTACCTTGGAAGAGTCCGCCACAACATAGGATTCAGTGGCCCGGCGTGCCATCACCGTGTTGACCATGGCTTCGCCTTCGTCGGTGATGGTGGGGCCGAGGTCCGGGTCCACGCCGTTGACGCCAATGAACGCGATGTCCAAAGCAACTTTCTGCATGATGACATCGGTGTAGGGGCCCACGAGTTCGTAGGAGCGCGGGTTCAGGATGCCGCCGGTGACCATGATCTTGATGTTGGGACGCACTGCCAGCTGCGAGGCAATGTTGATGGCATTGGTCACCACGGTCAGGGTGGGCGTGTGGGACGGAGCGTTGAGGTCCTCACGGGTGGAAAGGAGCTGAGCCAACGCTGTGTTGGTGGTTCCACCGCTGAGCCCAATCACAGCACCGGGCCGGATCAAGGCAGACGCTGCCAGGGCGATTTCCTGTTTGGCCACAGCGTGATCGTCACGGTTGTACCGGCCCGGAAGGTCGTAGGCCACTGATCCAGTGGTGGCGCCACCCCGGGTCCGGCTGAGCAACCGCTGCTTGGCGAGGCTATCCAGGTCTCGTCGTGCCGTGGCTGGTGACACGCCAAGACGCGTCACGATGTCCTCGACTTCCACATGGCCGGACTCGGCCAGGAGATCGAGGATGGCGGTCAGCCGATCGGTGCGGGTCATGACGAGCCTTTCGCGGGTTCCTGCTATTTCGCTTTGGCGAACAGCGTCAGCATACGTGCGGACTCCAGCACCAGGGCTTCCCGGCCGGCCTTGATGTACTTCCGGGAATCTACCACTGCAGGGTTGGCATCGAGGTACTCACGGACGGCGCGGGTGAAGAACCCGTTCAAATGTGTGGATACGTTGATTTTAGTCATACCCGCGCCGATAGCGGCTACGAGTACCTCGTCTGTGACGCCTGAGGAGCCGTGAAGGACCAGCGGTTTTCCGACGGCGGACTTCAGCCGTGTGATCAAGTGCAGGTCCAGAGCGGCGCTGCGCTCGGTCATGGCGTGGGAGGAACCCACAGCCACAGCCAGCGCGTCCACTCCTGTTGCCTCAACGAATGCCTTGGCCTCAGCGGGGTCCGTCCGGACGCCCGGGGCGTGGGCGCCGTCCTTGCCTCCCACCTTTCCCAGTTCGGCCTCCACATAGACACCACGCTCGTGGGCGTACTTGGCTACGCGCTGGGTGACTTCGACGTTCCATTCGTAGGGAAGATGCGCGCCGTCGTACATGACCGAACCGAAACCGAGATCCACTGCGGCGAGCGCCAGGTCTTCGGACTCGGCGTGGTCCAGGTGAAGCGAAACGGGCACAGCGGCCGAACGGGCGATCGCCAGTGCGGCTGAGGCGATGGGCTCGAGCCCGCCATGGTATTTGGCGCAGTTCTCGGAGATCTGCAGAATCAGCGGAACACCGGCCGCTTCGGCTCCAGCCACCAGCCCTTCGGCCGTTTCGATGTGGATGATGTTGAACGCGCCTTGGCCCGTGCCGGAGGCGGCGGCCCTGTCCATGAGTTCCCGCGTGTTGACCAGGGTCACCGGGTCTCCTTCCATGTCACGATCAGTTGGTCTTGAAGTTCCTGGTACCGCGGCGAGATTTCGCCCGCCGCGGGCATGAGTACGGCCGCGGCCGACCAGGCGGTGGCACGGCGAAGTATTTCGCGGGGTTCGGTAATGCCTTCGGCGAGCGCGACGGCGGCAGCCGCCACACCGGCGTCGCCCGCTCCTGTGGGGTTGCCGCTGAGCGCCTCGGGCAAGCGGGCGCTCCAGTAACCGCCGGGGGCTGCGTGGTCGAAGGCGAGCATCCCGTCCGCACCTGCACTGACGAGCACGGTGCGGGCACCCATGTCGATCAGTGAAAGGGCCGCCGCTTCAAGGCTGGACTCCCCGGTGGCCTCTGCGAGTTCGTGGTGGTTGGGCTTGAGGACGTCGGCTCCAGCTTTTGCTGCCGCGATGATTCCGGGACCGGAAGTGTCGATGATGGCGGGGATGCCGGCGTCGTGGGCCAACCGGACCAGTTCCGGATAGAAGTCCGCGGGGGCGCCAGGGGGCAGGCTTCCGGAACCGACCAGGACGGAGGCCGGCAGGTTGCGGTTTCCGCTCACGGCCTCAACCACCGCAATCCGGAGCGATCGCCAGTCATCCGGCAGCAGGGCTTGGCCCTCCTCATTGAAGATGGACGTCTCCCCCGCGATGGTATCGACGAGTGCGATGCTGCGGCGGGTCTCGGCGGCGACCCCCACCAGGGCGTGCGGCACTCCACTCGTCCAGAGTTCAGCAGCGAGGGTTTGGCCCGCCGCCCCACCCGTGGGTGCAATGGCAAGGACGGGGTAGCCGAGCTGGTGCGTAACGCGGGCTACATTGATCCCTTTGCCGCCCGCCCGGCTCAAGGGCGTGGGGACGCGGTGGCTGGCGCCCTCGGTGATCCCCTGCACGGTGTAGGTCATGTCAATGGCCGGGTTGGGCGTGACGGTAATGATGCGGTTCACAGCAGCGCGTTTCACTGGGTGCCTCCCAAGAGTGCCCTGGCATTCAAGGCCGCACCGAGCAAGCCTGCATCTTGACCCAGCTCAGCACGGATGAGTTGGGGACGCCGCTGGAAATCGAGGATCTGGTCCACCCGGACGCGGAGGGGCTCCAGGAGTTCATCCCCGGCTTCAGCCAGGCCTCCGCCGATAACCACTGCCTCGGTACCGATGATGTTGACGCACTGGCAGATGGTGAAAGCGAGGGCATCCACGGCATCAGCCCAGATACGGGCTGCCAGTTCGTCGCCCGAATTTGCCCTGAGCAGGACGCCACGGGCGCCATTCACCCTGTTCCCCGACGCCCGGTGGTAGCGCTTCGCGATGGCCCCGGCGGAACCTACGGCTTCCAGGATGGTGGAGTTGGCGGTTCCGGCGGCGGCATCAGGGTCCGGCACCTGGGCATGGCCGAGCTCGCCGGCGAAACCGCCCGCTGTGACAGCCTTCCCACCTGAGAACACGGCCGCTGCGATTCCAGTTCCCACCACCATCACCACGACGTCGTTGAACTCTTTCGAGCCACCAATGCTGTGTTCCACCGCAGCAGCGGAGCGGACATCGTGATCGAACGCCACCGGGATTCCCAGGCGCTTCTCGGCCTCGGCAGTGAACGGGAAATCACGCCATCCCAGGTTGGCGGAGTAGACGCCAACTCCGGCAGCAGAGTCCACGATGCCCGGAACGATGATGCCGGCGGCGCGGGCCGGTGAGCCCGGGAACTCGGACGCCAACTCCGCAGCAAGCTCGGCGAGCCGGTCGAGGACCGCCTCGCCCGGCCTCGCCGAATCCAACGGCGTGGGGACCCGGCGCATGCCCAGAACGGTCCCCCGGGCATCCACCAGACCAGCTTTGATGTCCGTCCCGCCAACGTCGAATGAAAGGACAGGTGATTCTGCGGCTCCGAGAACCATGATCGGGTGCCTAGGCGGAGGCGTCGAGAATGACGGAACGCGTCAGGTTGCGGGGCAGGTCCGGATTCAGTCCGCGGACGCGCGCACGCTCCAGGGTTACCTTGTGGACCCGCGCCAGTTCAGCCAGCGGATGCTTGTCCGTGTGGATGTAGAGGGCGCCGGTGACTGCCATGTCGTTGTCCAAGCCTTCAGGCTGGGTTCCGAACAACCAGGTGACGCGGCCAGGTGCAGCAATGGAAATGGGACCGTGGCGGTACTCCATCGCGGGGTAGGACTCGGTCCAGCCTTGGACGGCCTCGCGCATTTTCAGGCCGGCCTCGTGAGCCAGGCCCACCGTCCAGCCGGTGCCCAGGAAAGTGAATTGTTCGGCGTCCAGCAGTTCCTGGGAGACCGGAGCGCTGACGGCGTCCCGGGCGTCCTCGATTGCTTGCTGCACATCGATTCCGAGACTGGTCAGCATGTAGACCAATGCCGTGGTGGCGAAGCGGGTCTGCACCACGGAACGCTCATCCGCGTAGGGCAGTCCAATCACGGCGTCTGCCAACGGGACGATCGGCGAGGAGGTGTCGCCGATGATCGCCACCGTGGGGACGATCCCCTGAAGCTCAGCCAGGATCTCAAGAACCTCAGTGGTGGTTCCTGACCGCGTAATGGCCACAACGGCGTCGTACTGGCGATCGGCACTGTTGTTGTTCAGGAAAGCCTCGGACGCCGCGAACGCGTCCGTGACGCCCTTACCCGCGGATTCGCGGGCTGCAGCGTAGCTCTGCGCCATGAACCAGGACGTCCCGCAGCCGATGACGGCGATGCGCTTGCCATCGGCGGGAAGCAGTTGCTCGGAACGTGCTTGCTCGACGGCGCGCTGCCAGACTTCGGGCTGGGAGGCCAGCTCTTCGTCCATGAAGGCACCCAGTGTGTTCTCGCTCATCGTTTGTTTCGCTCCCGCTCAGCTTAATGACGTTTTCTGATCTATAGAAACACTAAACGATCATTTTCGATCTCACAAGGATCATCCGCATGCGAAGACCGCTCATTAACTGCGGGTGGCTGAGCTGGTCGCATAACCATGGAAAGCGTGTGCCGACATGTGCTTTTAAGTTAAGTGACTGTTAACTCTTGTCAACTTCTGTCCCATGCAGCAGTCTTAGACGGGTCCGCAAGAACATGATTGTTACTAGCTCGGAAAAATCAAGAAGGAGCATAATGCCCGGCTTGTCCTCCCCCAGACGCCTCGCCTCACTAAGTTTGGCCTGCGTCGTCGCCTCATCCTCGCTGGGTCTGCTGGCTATTCAACCCGCCACCGCAGCCCCATCCACCCAACCCGCGGAGATCGTCAGCGCCGCCGATTCAACGACCCTCACGTCCGGCCAACTCAGGGTGGATGTGGCCACCACGTTCCCGCAGGTCCTCGGGTATACCCATACAGCTTCCAAAGCCCGCCTCGACGGCACCACAACGCGGCTCAACACCATCACCATCAACGGCGTGGAGTACACGGTCACCGGAACGTCCACCGCTTCCGGAAAGGACGCGAGGGACTACGTCCTGACCGTGCCCGAATTCGGCAACACCGTGATCAAAGCCCGGCTCTCAGTGAAAAAGAACGTGGTCTCGTTTAATGTCACGGAGATCAAGGACTCCACCGAGCACCAGGTGAAGACGCTTCAACTCCCCCGGCTGAACCTGGTGACCGTGGGCTCCACCCAGCCCGGAGCCCAGATATCCACCGCCAACCTTTCCGTGGACCGGAGTGTTACGGGCGACGAATTCACGCCGATCACCGCGTCCACTCCCCTGGATGCCGCTGCCAAGAGCTCCGCCTACGCACTGGCCAACACCGGGACCTTGGGTGCCGCAGTTGAATCCAACGCCCTGTATGACACGTCCTCCGGGCCGGGCGCGAAGGACCGCGGCCGCTTCTGGCGCCAAGCCGTCAGCGACGGTGCAGGCGGAGTCACCATGGGTCTCGCCAGCGGTCAGTGGCTGTATCGCACTGAGGGCTCCGACGCCACCGAGGAACTTCCATGGACCCGCGTCGCCATCACCCCTGACGCGAATGCCGACGGCGGCGTGGACTGGCAGGATGCGGCGATCGCCATGAGGTCCATCCAGGTCAGCGCCAACAAGGGCGAACAGACACCGGACAACGTGATCACCCACATCCCGTTCAACTTTGCCTCCCTGGCAACCCACCCGTTCCTGCGCACCCTGGACGACGTCAAACGCATCTCCCTGGCCACAGACGGCCTGGGTCAGGTGGCCATGCTCAAGGGCTACACCAGCGAGGGCCACGACTCGGCGAACACGGACTATGGCAACAACTTCAACACCCGGGCCGGTGGCCTCGAGGACCTCAACAAGCTGGTCAAGGAAGGCAAAGACTGGAACGCCAGTTTCGGCGTCCACATCAATGCCACCGAGATCTACCCTGAAGCCAAGTCCTTCAGCGAGGACCTGCTGCGCGCCGACAAAGGCCTGGGCTGGAATTGGCTGGACCAGTCCTACTACATGAACCAGCGCGAGGACATCAACTCGGGCAAGCTCGCCCAGCGCATCAAGGAACTGCGCGAAGCCACGGACAAGAACCTGGACTTCGTCTACGTGGACGTTTACTACGAATTCGGCTGGCTGGCCGAGCGGCTGCAACAGGAACTCGTCAAGAACGGCTTCCGGGTCGGCTCGGAATGGGCGGACCACCTTTCCCGGAACAACACCTGGTCCCACTGGGCCAACGACGAAAAGTACGGTGGATCCACCAACAAGGGCATCAACTCCCAGATCCTGCGCTTCATCAACAACACCCAGTCGGACGTCTGGAACCCCGATCCCAAGCTTGGCGTGAGCCACATTGTGGAGTTCGAAGGCTGGACTGGCCAGAACGACTTCAACGCCTTCAGCGAGAACGTCTGGACGGCCAACGTGCCCGCCAAGTTCCTGCAGCACCACCAGATCACCAAGTGGACGGCCGACCGCATCGACCTCGCCGATGGCTTGGCCGTCACCGGAAACACCGCCGAGGAACGCAACATCACGGTGGGTGGAACCTCCGTACTGCAGGGTGGAACGTACCTGCTGCCGTGGTCCTCCAAGGAGAACGGCAAGGCCGACAAGCTCTACCACTACAACCCGGCCGGGGGTGCCAGCACGTGGACCCTCACCAAGGAGTTCGCCACGTCCGGCCCGCTTGAACTGTTCAAGCTGACCGACAACGGCCGCGTCAAGGTGGCCGATGTGCCTGTGGTCAACGGGCAGGTCACCGTCACGGCCGACGCCAAGCAGCCGTATGTCCTTGCCCCGAAGAACAACAAGGCCGATCTGCCCAAGAAGGCCGACTTCGGTAAAGGCACTGCGTTCAACGATCCCGGCTTCAACGGTGCCGATCTCTCCCCGTGGACCCCCACAGGCAACGTCACCCAGGTCCGCGACGACAAAGGCCGCCGCTACGCTCAGATGGGGGCAACGCCGTCGTCGATCAGCCAGGAAGTAAAGCTGGACGCCGGAACCCAATCCGTCAGTGCCTGGGTGGAAATCCAACCCGGCAAGACCCGTCCCACCACGCTCTCCGTCACCATCAACGGCAAGACCGAAAGCGTCACCATCGATTCGTCCAACGCCGAAAACTACGTGGCAGGCGACGAAAAGCATGGCACGGCTTTCCAGCGCGTACGGGTGCTGGTGGACGTGCCACGGAACAACACCAAGGCCACCGTTTCCGTCCAAGCGGCCGACGGCGATGCCACCGTGCGCGTCGATGACTTCCGGGCGGTCAAGACCAGCCGGGTGGCAACCACCGGCGTGTTGAGCGAGGACTTCGAGGACGTGGACCAGGGCTGGGGACCGTTCGTGAAAGGCGACGCCGGCGGCTCCACGGACCCGCGCACGCACATCACCGAGCGCAACGAACCCTTCACCCAAAAGGGCTGGGATGCCAACGTGATCGACGAAGTGCTGGACGGCACCTGGTCGCTGATCGCCCACGATGAAAACCTCGCCCCCAACGGTGGATCGGGCATGGTCTACCGCACCACCGAGGCGACCGTACCGTTCCAGGCGGGCCACAAGTACAAGGTGTCCTTCGACTACCAGAACTCCAAGGCCGGGCAATACGCCTGGGTTTCCGGTTATGACTCGCAGGCAGGTCCCGCAGTGACGGGCAGCCAAGCCATCGATGCGAAAACCACCACCGCCCGTTTTGAGCAGATCCTCGATACCGGCTTCTGCGGAGACTACTTTGTGGGGCTGCAGCGAACCGGCAGCTCGAATGGTTCGGACTTCACCCTGGACAACTTCCTGGTGGAGGACCTCGGCGCCTCGGGCGCCGTCCCGGCCTGCGCCCAACTCTCGGCTGCGCTTCAAGGCGACGTGGTCCAGCAGGGCAAAGCGCAGGACTTCGTCACCACGTTCGTCTCGGACGAACCGGCGGCCATCAGCGGCCTCGCCGTTGCGCTCGAACTTCCCGAGGGCTGGACGGCAACCCCTTCCACGCCTGCAACGGCCGCGACCCTGCCGGCCGGGGGCACCCTGACCACCACGTGGAAGATCACCGCGCCCGCTTCGGCCGATGGCGACTACCCCATCACTGCCTCGGCCAAATACACCACCACAACAGAGCCTGCAGGCGGTCGCACCATCAGCACGACGTCCACCGTCCGGACGCTGCCCAAACCACCGCAGGCCACCGTGTTCGCCAGCGACCACCCCTGGGTCAGCGCCACGAACGGCTGGGGGCCCGTTGAGAAGGACCAGTCCAACGGCGGGACGGGAACGGGCGACGGCACACCCCTCACCCTGAACGGCACGGTCTATGCCAAGGGTTTGGGTGCCCACGCCAACGGCAATGTCCGCTACTACCTCGGCGGCTACTGCACTGCCTTTACGGCAACGGTAGGTATTGACGACGCCCAGCCGACGCGGGGCAGCGTGAAGTTCTCCGTTGTGGCAGATGGCGCCACCAAGGTCACCACCCCTGTCCTGGGCGCCACCAGCGCTCCCCTGCCGCTGACCGTGGACGTCACCGGAGCACAGTACGTGGAGCTGGTGGCCAACGACGCCGGCGACTCCAACGGCAACGACCACGCGGACTGGGCCGACGCCAAGTTCACCTGTTCCTCGACGTCGCAGGAGCCGCCGGCGCCCGTCCTGACGGGCACTGTGTTCGCCTCCGACCTGCCGTGGATCGGCAGCACCAACGGTTGGGGACCTGCGGAACGCGGCCGTGCCAACGGTGAGCAGAACGCCGGTGACGGACCCGCGTTACGGCTTGACGGCGTCGTCTATCCGAAGGGCATCGGCGTCCACGCCGACTCGAAGATCAGCATCGCAACGGAAGCCAAGTGCAACGCCTTCACCGCCGTGGTGGGAGTGGACGACGCCAAGCTGAACAAGGGCCTGCACGGATCCGTGGTCTTTATCGTCAAGGGCGATGGGCGCGAACTGCTGAGGACTCCCGTTCTCAGTGCCGATTCGGCAGCACTTCCCCTCAACGTGGACATCACAGGTGTCCAGAACGTCGAGCTGATCGCCGACAAGAACGGTGACGACGCCGGCGACGACTGGGGTGATTGGGCCGACGCGAAGTTCAGCTGCGCGTAAGCCCAACGCGGGGTCACTTATAGCCCATCCGTAACCTCGGAAGGGGCCATAAGTGACCCCGCGTTGCTTTAATCAGACGGCCCGAGCGCCCGCCCGCCATACCGAGTGTGTCAGCGGGATCCCGGGACGGTAGGCCAGGTGGGTGGCCGACGGCGCCTTCAGCATGTGCAGGTCTGCGCGATGCCCGACGGCGAGCGAACCCACCGCCCTTTCGCCGTCGGCGTCGTTCCCGGACTCCCTGCCCAACGCCAAGGCGCCGCCGTACGTTGCTGCGCGGACGGCCTCATGGACGCTCAGGTGCATCTGGAGGACGGCCGTGGTCACGCAGAAGGCCATGGAGCTGGTGTACGAGGTGCCAGGGTTGCAGTTGGCCGCCAGCGCTACCTGCACGCCGGCGTCGAGCAATTCACGGCCAGGCGCGAGGGGCTGGCGAGTGGAGAGGTCACAGGCGGGAAGGCAGGTTGCCACGGTTCCCCTTGTGCCGGCGCCCGTTGCCGGGTCCCAGCCCGCCCAGGTTCCTGCGAGCGAGGCGATGTCCTTGTCCGAGAGATAGTTGACGTGGTCCACGCTGGCGGCCGCGAACTCGACGGCCAATGCTACCCCGGGCCCCTCGCCCAGTTGGTTTCCATGGACCCGCAGGCCGAGCCCGGCGTTGCGGGCCGCCGTCAGGACGCGACGCGACTGGTCTTCCGTGAAGGCGCCCCGCTCGCAGAAGACGTCGGCCCAGCGGACGTACGGCAGGACGGCGTCGAGCATTGGGCCGCAGACCAGGTCCGTGTATTCCTCCGGATCGGAGCCTTTCGGGACCAAGTGCGCGCCGAGGTAGGTGACCTCGTCCACTTCGGCCGCGGCGATGCGGGCGCTGCGGGCCTCATTCGCGACGTCGAGGCCGTAGCCGGTTTTGCTCTCCAGGTATGTGGTTCCTTGCGAGACCGCTTCAGCCACGCGGTCCCGCACGAGGCGGGTTAGTTCGTCGTCGCTGACGCTGCGTGTGGCTCCCGTGGTGACTGCGATTCCGCCGGCGCTGTAGCTTTCGCCGGCCATGCGGGCCTCGAACTCGGCCGTGCGGTCGCCGGCGAAAACGAGGTGCGAGTGCGAATCAACCCAACCGGGCAGGACGGCACGGCCCTCCGCGTCGATTCTCGCGTCAGCGGCAGGGGCGTCCTTGGCGGGGCCGATCCAGGCGATGCGCTCACCTTCGATCACGATCGCCGCGTCCCTGAGGACTCGATGCTCCAGGTCCTGGGTCATCAACTCGCCGATGTTGGTGATGACAATGGTGGTGCCGCTGTTCCCGTTCGTGATTCCGCTCATGACCCTATTGTTCAGCGCCGGATGGACCAGCGTATTGCCGCGAGCTGCTCCGCTGTCCGGGATTCCGGACTGTCTGCCGCGACGTGGTCGAGGATCAGGGAGGCCGCAAGTTCGGCGATGGCCGAGGACGTCTGGAACCCGTAGCCACCCTGTCCGGCCAACCAGAAGAAGCCGGGCGCTTCGGCGTCGAATCCCACCACGGGGATGCCGTCCGCGGCTTCGGTCCGCAGGCCTGTCCACGCACGGTCCACGGAGCGGATGCCCAGCGACGTTACACCGTTGAGTTTGCTGATCAGCGCCTCAACGTCACCTGGGTAAGGCTTGGCGTCCTCGGCTCCGCTGGGCACCGTTTCCGACGGCGAGATCAGTACCTGGTTGCCCTCGGCGCGGAAATAGAACGTGTCGTCTGCAGCACAGACCATGGGTGTTTCAGGCGTCAACGGGTTCTCCACGTTCACGATCGCTGCGGTCCGGCGGTAAGGCTGGAGTCCGAGCTTTTCCACGCCGCTGATAACGGCCAACTCATCCGCCCACGCACCGGCAGCGTTGACAACGACGCCGGACTGGAAGCCTTCTGTTCCCGCGCCCACCTGCCAGCCACTCCCCAGCCGCTGGGCCGAATGGACCTTGGCGCCGGTGATGATATCCACGCCCGCAGCTTCGGCGGTCCGGCGGTGTTCCTCGAGCAACAGCGGGGCGTTGCAGCCGAAGGAGCCGTTATCCAGCCCTGCGGCGGTGAAGGAATCTGGATTCAGCGCAGGGCAGAGCTGCATGGCCTCTTGGTGGGTGATGGGGTGCATATTGCCGCTGGCTTCGGCGCGAACAGTCTCCTGGTCCCCCACCAGCATGAACCCGCGAGGCGTCAGGATCGGCTCCGCCGCCTGGGCATCCCTCTCCGCCAACATCTCCAGTGTCCGGATGGTCAGCTCCTGGACCACCGCTGGGCCGTAGCTGGGGATGAGTTGCCGCGCGGAACGCGACGAAGTGTGGAAGGCCAGGGACTGCTCAGCCTCAACAAGCGCAACAGTGCACTTACCCGCCAGAGCCGCCGCCAACGACAGTCCCCCGATGCCGCCGCCAACGATTACCACGTCATAATTCGAAGCCATGGCTCCATCCTGTCAGACCGACGCGGCCGCGGCGACAGGCCTCCAACCCTTGCCACCCACCGACCATCTCTCACCTAACAGCCCCTAAACCCAAATGCTCTCTCACTTGCTCCAAGGGAGTGAGAGAGCATCAGGCGGGAACCCACCGGAGGTGAGAGGGGGTCAGGCGACCGCGGCGCGACTCCTGACGAACGCCTGAACGCACGCTTCGACGTCGTCCGCGCTGTGGGCTGCGGAAAGCTGCACGCGGATGCGGGCCACGCCCTTCGGGACCACCGGGAAGCTGAAAGCGGTGACGAAAACGCCGTTGTTGAGCATCTCGTCGGCAACCTTCGCGGCAACCACGGCATCACCGAACATGACCGGGATGATGGCGTGTTCGCCGTCGAGGAGCTCGAAGCCTTCCTCGCTCATCCGGCGACGGAACAGCGCTGCGTTCTCGAACAGGCGGGTACGGAGTTCGCCGGATTCCTGGACCAGCTCGATTGCCTTGATGGTGGCCGCAACGATGGCCGGGGCGAGCGAGTTGGAGAACAGGTAGGGGCGGGCCTTCTGGCGAAGCATCGCAACGATCTCGCCGCGACCGGAAACGTAGCCGCCCGATGCGCCGCCGAGGGCCTTGCCGAAGGTCCCCGTGTAGATGTCCACGCGCTCGGAAACACCGGCGTGCTCGGGCGTGCCGGCACCTGTGGGTCCCATGAATCCAACGGCGTGGGAGTCGTCCACCATCACCAAAGCGTCGTGTTTCTCGGCGAGGTCGCAGATGGCCTCGAGCGGCGCGAGGTAGCCGTCCATGGAGAACACGCCGTCCGTGACGATGATCTTCCGGCGGGAGCCTTCTGCTTCAACCAGCTTGGCCTCGAGGTCTGCCATGTCCTGGTTGGCGTAGCGGAAGCGCTTGGCCTTGCTCAGGCGGATGCCGTCAATGATGGACGCGTGGTTCAGGGAGTCCGAGATGATGGCGTCTTCGGGGCCGAAGAGGGACTCGAACACGCCGCCGTTGGCGTCGAAGCAGCTGGAGAACAGGATGGTGTCCTCGGTGCCCAGGAACGCGGAGACACGGGTCTCCAGTTCCAGATGCAGGTCCTGGGTTCCGCAGATGAAGCGAACGGACGCCATGCCGAAGCCGCGCTCGTCCATGGCGGACTTTGCTGCGGCGATGATGTCCGGGTGGTCGGCCAGGCCAAGGTAGTTGTTGGCGCAGAAGTTCAGGACCTTGTTGGCGGGCTGGCCGAGCTGGCCGGCGGCGATGTGGCTGGCCTGCGGGGAGTCGATGTGCCGTTCGGTCTTGAAGAGACCGGCGCTGCGGATCTCGTCGAGTTCGCCCTGCAGTTGGTCTTTGATGGCTGAATACATGGGTGCTCCTAGGTTTTGGGGGTATCCGGTTGCAGTCAGGTCTTACAGTTCGGTCCAGTCGAGGACCACTTTGCCGCCTGTACCGTTGCGGGCGATTTCGAAGCCCTTTTCCCAATCCTTTGCGGACAGCTTGTCGGTGACGACGGCGGAGATGCTGCGGTGCAGCACGGGGTTGGAGGACAGCATGGCGCTCATGGCGTACCAGGTTTCGAACATCTCGCGGCCGTAGATGCCCTTGAGCGTGAGCATGTGGGTCACGACTTTGCCCCAGTCGATGTCGATGGACTGGCTGGGAAGGCCGAGCATGGCGATGCGGCCGCCGTGGTTCATGTTGTCGATCATCTCAGGGAGTGCCGTGGGGTGTCCGGACATTTCCAAACCGATGTCGAAGCCTTCGCGCATGCCCAGTTCCTGCTGTGCCTCGCGAACGCGCATTTTGGAGACGTCCACGGCAAGGTCCACACCCATCTGGCGGGCAAGTTCCAGCCGCGGCGCGGAGACGTCAGTGATGGCGATCTTGCGGGCACCGGCGTGGCGGGCGACGGCGATTGCCATAAGTCCGATGGGGCCGGCACCTGTAATGAGCACGTCTTCGCCGACCAGCGGGAAGCTCAGTGCGGTGTGGACGGCGTTGCCGAAGGGATCGAAGATAGCGCCGAGTTCCGGCGTGACGGATTCATCATGGTGGACCCAGACGTTGGTTTCGGGGATGACGACGTACTCGGCAAAGGCGCCATCGCGCTGCACGCCGACGGAGACCGTGTGGATGCACATCTGGCGGCGACCGGCGCGGCAGTTACGGCAGATGCCGCAGACTACGTGGCCTTCGCCGGAGACCCGGTCCCCCACCTTGACGTCGCGGACGTCCTCGCCGATTTCCACTACTTCGCCGTAGAACTCGTGGCCTGCGATGAGTGGCGTTTCGATGATGCCCTGAGCCCAGGCATCCCAGCTTTGGATGTGGAGGTCGGTACCGCAGATGCCGGTGGTCATCACACGGATCTTCACGTCGCTGGGGCCCGCTTCGGGCTCGGGACGGTCGACGAGTTCGAACCCTGCGTGCGGTCCGGATTTGTAGAGAGCCTTCATGGAATTCCTCACTGCTGGGGCTGCTTCGCTGCTGCTGAGTCCATTGAATCCCCGCCGACGATTTAGCACAACTAGATTCTTCTCAATCAACGATTTAGTATTTGCTAATGGAAATTCACCAGCTGCAGATGCTCCGGGAACTCGGCGACCTTGGCAGCGTGAAGGCCGTGGCAGAGACACTCATGGTCACACCCTCGGCCGTTTCCCAACAGCTCGCCCTGCTGCAGAAGTCGGTGGACGTCCCGTTGACGCGCAAAGAGGGCAGGGCTTTGGTGCTGACCGACGCAGGCCGCGTGCTCGCCGAGGCCGGTGCCGCCGTCGTGAACGCCATGGCGGATGCACGGGCAGCAATCGGCGCCTACCACGACGCTCCCGATGCGCCGGTGAGTGTGAGCGCATTCCACAGTGCCGGCCAGGCGCTGTTCGCGCCGCTGGCGGCCCTGCTGGCCAGCGGAAAGTCGTCCGACGACGGGAAGTCGCCTCGGCTGCGACTCTCCGATGAGGACGTGGCACAGGAGGATTTCCCGGGGTTGGCTGCCCGGTACGACCTTGTTTTGGCGCACCGGATGGACAACAGCCCGCAGTGGCCTGGAGACAAAGTGGCGGTGATTCCGCTCGCCGACGAGCCACTGGACATCGCGCTCCCCGCGGGCCACGCCCTGGCAGCCCGGCACGAACTGGAGCCGTCCGACGTCGTGGGCGAATCCTGGGTGACCAGCCGCGACGGCTACTCCCCCGCCGATGTGCTGGCCGCCGTCGTTGCCGTGAGCGGGCGGCCGGCAGAGGTGCTGCACCGCATCAACGACTACTCCACTGTCGCTGCGCTGGTCTCGGCGGGCGGAGCGATCGGGCTCCTGCCGCGGTTCACGGCACGCAGGGTCCTGGACGCCGGAGTGGTGTTGCGACCGCTGTCAGGGGTGAATTCGGTGCGCAAGATCGACATCCTGGCCCGGCCGGAGACACTTAAACGGAAATCGGTCATGACGGTTTGCGAGTCACTTCAAACCGTCATGACCGAGCTTATCGAGCTATCCAGCCCCCGCTGACCGCGGACGGTCAGTCGCGGACCAGGGCGGGCTGGCCGGCGTCGAAGTACTCCACCATCTCCTCAGGGAGTTCCGGAACCTCGCGGGCCGAGCCGTCCCCGCGCAGCGATTCGGCTGCGAGGATGCCGGCCACTACTGCCTGGCGCGCGGCGATGGGGCTGGTCTGGGTCTGGCCGCCTACGGAAGCGAACCGCAGGAATTCCTCGATCAGGCGGGGATCCGCGCCGCCGTGGCCGCCTTCCCCGTCCTGGATGGTGATGACCTCGTCAGGCACTGCATAGCCTGACGTCCGACTGGTCCACACGTTGATGGTTTCCCCGGGGCCGTCGCCGAGGTTCTCGATCCGGCCCTTGGTGCCGATCACCGTGTAGTTGCGCCAGTAATCAGGCGTGAAGTGGCACTGCTGGTAAGAGGCCAGGACGCCGTTGTCCAGCACCATGTTCATCATGGAGATATCCTCGACGTCGATCACCTCCGCCAGGTCCTTCTGCTCAGTGGGCGGCCAGTTGTCCATGGAGAACCAATCCCCCATGCGCTTGCCGGCATTGTTGCTGCGGTTGGCTACGTCACCGTAGACAGCAAGATCGCCGACGGCGGCAACCCGCTTGGTGTAGCCACCGGCAAGCCAGTGGATCACATCGATGTCGTGCGCACCTTTTTGGAGCAGCAGCGAGGTGACATTGGCGCGCTGCGCATGCCAGTCCTTGAAGTAGTAGTCACCGCCGTGACCGACGAAGTGGCGGCACCACACGGCCTTGACATCGCCAATTCGGCCTTCCTCGATGAGCTGGCGCATCTGGACGACCACCGGCATGTGCCGCATATTGTGGCCGACGTACAAGCGGGTGCCGGTTTCGTAGGCCGTCGTAAGGATCAAGTCCGCAGCCTCCACAGTGATGTCGAGCGGCTTCTCGCAGAAGGTGGGGATGCCCGCCTTGAGCGTACGGACCGCGACGGCGGCGTGCTGGTTATCGGGGGTCAGGACCAGGACGGCGTCCAGGCCGCTGGCCAGCAGTTCCTCAAGATCGTCCGTGACCCGGGCCGTAGGAATGCGCTCCGCAGCGTCCGCCCGGCCTCGTTCACTGAGGTCGCAAACAATGGTGACCTCGGAGCCCTGGCCCGGCTTATGGGCGTGTTTCCAAAGCCCTGAACGCAGGCCGAAACCTACGATGCCGACCTTCAAATCCTTTTCCATGGTGTGCTTTTTCCTTCTTCTGGTTCCTAGTAAAGTCTGGTTGCGGCGCTGCGGTGCGGCGCCGATTCGCGCACGAACAAGTGCCAGGGAAAGTCGAGGACGCCGGGTTGCTCCGTCGCGGCCGTGCCGGCCGGACCTGTGGCCCGCCTCAAGAGAACCCGGGCGAGTTTGTCGAAGAAATCGACGGGACCCACGGTGCTCAGCGATGGTGACATCCGCTCACCTTCCACGGTGTTGCCCACGCCGATGATGTCCACATCAGTGCCAACGGCCAGGCCCAGGCGCTGGGCGGCATTAATGGCGCTGACAGCCGCGTAATCGGTGGTGGCGTAGATGGCGGTAGGCCGGTCCGGCAGGCTGAGCAGCCGCGTGGCCGCGGCGTAGGCCCCGGCACTGGTGCCATCGAACAAGCCAACGAAATCGTCGCGTTCCGGAATCCCCGCATCCGCCAACGCCTCCGAGTACGCACGGTACCGGGTACCGCCGGAGGTGCCGGCCGCCGTTGCGGGAGTCAAACAAGCTACCCTGCGATGGCCGTGGGGGCCGGGGGCCCCCGGCCCGCCGCCCCCCCCCCCCGCGCGGGGGACGGGGTGCGCGGACCCCCCGCCCGGTTAGTGATGCGGGGCTCCCCCCCCCCGGGGG
>NZ_JAJOHP010000037.1:0-49416 GCF_021109375.1 Arthrobacter sp. AK01 | reverse complement strand
GCGCGCTCTATCTGCGACGGCCCTCACCGACCCCACCCCCCCCCCTACCCCCCCCACCCCCCCGGCGCTGCCCCCCAATTCATTCAGCGGGGGGGGGGGGGGGGGCGCCCCCCCCCCCCCCCCCCCCCCCCCCCGCTTCTCCTTCTGGACTATGCCCGATTAATTTTCGAAGCCCGGTTAGTTCTCGACGCCGACGATCGAGAGGTCGATGCCGCCGAAGAAGTAGCCCACCTGGGCGTTGCGGACGTTGGAACCGACCACGCTGTTGGTGTGGCTGCGGATGAGTGGCACGATCGGGTAGGTCTTCAAGGCTGAGCCGAAGGCCTCGGACCACTTCTTACCAAGTTCCTCTGAGCTGCCGTCCGTATTACGGAGCTCGAACATGGCCTTGGACACTACGGGATCGAAGTAGCGGGAAGTGTTGGAGAAGCCGTAGCTGGTGCCGTCGTTGTTCGGGCCGAGCAGGGGATCTGCGGAGGTGCGGATGGAGGCAGGATCGGCGCCGCCACACCAGCCGGAGCGGCCCATGTCCGGGAGTTGCTCGCTGGCCAGGATGGAGTAGTAGTTCGGTGCGGGGATCGCAACCAACTCAACCTCGATGCCCAAAGCCTTGAGGTTTTGCTGAACCACGGTGCCGGTGTTCTTGAAAGCGTCCCGGTTGTTGGCGTAGCCGTAGGTGAGGGTCTTGGGGTAATCCTTGCCCTCCAGCAGCTTCTTGGCTTCCTCAAGCTTTGGCTTGCCGGTGGGATCCAGTTCCAGTTCGGTCTCCACGTAGCCGCGCATTTTGGAGTTCAGCGGGCTCTGCGTGATCTCACCGAAGCGGCGTCCACCGTACTGCACCAGGATGGATTGGCGATCCAGGGCAAGCGCGATGGCCTTGCGGACGTCCGGATCCGTGATCTTCTGGGTGTTCAGGCTCAGGACGTCATTGCAGCCCAGGAGGCCGGAGGCAACGCGGTCCTTGACCTGGGCGTCGGCCAGCTTGGCGGAATCCGAGGTCTGCAGGGCACCGTTGGAATCGAGCGTGATGGCGTTGGGATCCGAGTCGGCCAGAAGCTGCTGGCTGATGGTGGCCTGGGAGGTGGACAAGGAGAAGCTGAACGTGTCCGGAAGGGCGGAGCGGTTGGGATCCGTGGCGGGATCCCAGTGCGGGTTGCGGACCAGCTTGAGGGATTTGCCGCGGTTGTAGGACTCCACCATGTACGGCCCGGAGGAGACGGGGTGGTTGGTGTAGTCGAGCTTGGTGTCCTTGGCCTTCGGGACCGGCGCCGTGTTGGAGCGCGATGCCAGTGCGGGGAACTCGGCGAACGGCTTCTTCAGGTGGAAGACCACGGTGCGCTCATCGGGCGTTTCGACAGCCTTGAGCACAGCGGAAGGATCCTTGTACGGCCCCTTGTACCCGCCGGCGTCGAGCGCTGCGTTCAACTCCTGCGGCGCCTGGGTGAAGACATCCTGCGCGAAGGTGCGCTCCACGCCGTATTTGATGTCCGCCGAAGTGATGGGCGTTCCGTCCTCGAACTTCACGCCTTCCTTCAGGGTGAAGGTCCAGCTGAGTCCGTCATCGGAGACCTTGCCGGTATCGGTGGCGAGGTCCGGGACGACAGTTGGCGGCTGGCCGGCCGTTTCCTTGGCCATGGTCAAGGTGCGGTAGTACAGCTGACCGACGTTGGCCGTCTGGACATAGTTGCTGTTGCCCGGATCCAGGGTCTGGAAGTCGGAAGACATGAGGACGTTGATGTTTCCGCCCTTGCCGTTGAAGCCGGACTTGACCACGTTGGGGGCCAACTCCGTGACCGAACCGGCGGGCTTGGAACTGCTGGGCTGGCTTTGGCCGGCGCCACAGCCGGTAGCGGCCATGGCGATCAACACCGAGAGTGCCAGTGCTCTTGCAGGGGTTTTCATGATGCTCCTTGTGAGGGGGTGAAAGGCGATGCGGGGATGAGGGTTAGTGGCGCGAAGCTTTGGGGTCCAGGGCATCCCGGACGGCGTCGCCCAGGAGGTTGAAGGCCAGGACGGTGATAATGAGCATGACGCCGGGGACAGCGAGGAACCACGGATCGCTGAGGTACCAGTTGCCGGACTGGGCGGCGTTGAGCATCTGGCCCCACGACGGTGTGGGGTCCTTGACGCCCACGCCCAGGAAGGACAACGCGGCCTCCGCCGAGATGTTGGTGGGGATCAACATGGTGGCGTACACCAGGACGACTCCCATCACGTTGGGGATGATCTGGCGGAAGAGAATGCTCAGGTGTGAGGCGCCAAAGGACCGTGCGGCTTCGACGAACTCGCGCTCGCGGAGGCTCAGTGCCTGGCCGCGGACAATGCGGGCGAGGTAGGCCCAGCCGAAGAAGCCCAGGATGATGACCAGAGAGGCCATGGGCAGGAAGCTGCCTTCCCCGAGCGGGGTATCCCTGAGCCGCGACTGCAGGATGGGCGTCAGCGACAGCACGAGCAGGAGGTGCGGAAACGCAAGGAACAGGTCCATGATGCGGCTGATGATGGCGTCGGTCTTCCCGCCGAAGTAGCCGGCCGCCGCGCCCAGCACCGTGCCGAGGACTACGGAAACTGCGGTGGATAACAAAGCGATGGTGAGGGAGACCTGGCCACCGTAGGCAAGCCTCGCGAAGAGGTCGCGGCCCAGGCCCGGCTCGACGCCCAACCAGTGCTGGGCCGAGGGGTACATGTAGCCGGGGAGCGGAAGCCCGGGGGTCTGGAAGTCATCCAGCACTTCCGGGCTGGTGTTGGAAGTAAAGGGGTCGTTGCCCGACATGGCACTCAATACGGGAGCCAGGATGGCGAACAACAAGATCGCCACCACCACGCACAGGCTGAGGAGCGCGATCTTGCTGCGCCGGATCCTCATCCACGCGGTGGCGAGCAGTGAGCGCGCCTCGGCAGGAGCGGCGGCTTTACCTTCCGGCGACGTTGCCGGAGGCGGCGGGCTGCCGGTGTTCGGTTCGATGGACTGTAACTGGGTCAACGGTTCTGCTCGATTCATGATCCGAGGAGCTGGCTCCGGAGTTCTTGTATACCAAAATAGACTAGAGCACGATTCATGCGATGTAAATCACAAATAATGTAGTGTTTGGAATACCAGAGAGTAGTCATCGTAATGTCCGCCGTAGGACAGGAAACAGGAGTCGCCCGTGCCCACCAAGGTCACCGCCCGCTACGTGCTGGGCCATCACAACGGACAGCATGTCCTGCTGGAGAACGCCTGCGTGGTCTACAGCGGCCACACCATCGAGTACGTCGGCCATGACTACACGGGCCCTGTGGACGAAGAACGCCGGCTGGGTGACGCACTGCTCATGCCAGGCCTGATCGATCTGGACGCCCTGACGGACATTGACCACCTCATCCTGGATAGCTGGGCCGGCGCGGAGCAGGCCAAGGGGCACCAGTGGTCAGAGGACTACTTCCAGAACCGCCGCGCGAATGTCTTCACCGCCGAAGAACGCCAGCAGATCCGCGAATACGCCCTGATCCAACTGGTCCTGCATGGCATCACCACTTACATGCCCATCGCGTCCGAGGTGCACTCCGAATGGGCTGAGCCACTCGAGGAACTGGTGGGGATGGCGAAGACCAGCAGCCGTTTGGGCCTGCGGGCCTTCCTGGGTCCCGCCTACCGTTCCGGCGTGAACGTCGTGTTGGACACGGGCGAACGGTCAGTAATGTTCGACGACGGTCGCGGCCGCGAGGGACTCGCTGACGCCTTGCGCTTCATTGACCATGCGAGCGAACTCAACGATCCGCTGGTCAACGCAGTCCTGCTCCCGTGCCGGATCGAGACGCTGGACATCGAGCTGCTCAAGGCCACTGCGGCAGCGTCGAGCGAGCGGAACGTGCTGGTGCGCCTGCACTCCCTGCAGGGCTTGGTGGAACGCGAACTCATCCTGGACTGGCACGGTGTGACGCCCCTGGAGTTCCTGGACCAAGTGGGTTTGCTCAACGAACGCCTCCTGATCCCGCATGCCACCTACACGGACCGGAATCCCGCGGTGCATGGCGAAGACCGCGGAGACCTGGCAAGGCTGGCGGGCAGCGGCGCCAGCATCATCCACTGTCCGCTGACCTCGATGCGGTACGGCAGCACCCTGGACTCCTTCAACGCGTACACGGAAGCCGGCATCAATATCTCCCTTGGTACGGACTCTTTCCCGCCGGACCTCATCCGCGGCATTGATGCCGGCGTTCAGCTCGCCAAGATCCTCGCAGGCACCAACGACGCCGGTGACGTAGCCGGGTACATCGACGCCGCCACTCTGGGTGGGGCCCATGCATTGAAGCGGCCTGACCTGGGGCGTCTTGAACCGGGGGCCCAGGCCGACATGGTGGCCTTCTCCTTGGCAGATATCCGGGACGGCGTCCACGACGACCCGCTGCGGACCCTCCTCCTGAACGGCACGGCCCGCCAGGCCGTGCTGTCCGTAGTAGCCGGACGGACCATCATGGCTGATGGCGTGATAGCCGGAGTGGACCTGGATCACTGGCGCCTGAAGGGCCAGGAACTGTTCGAAAAGATGCGCAGCGCCTATACGGTCCGGGATGCCCGGAACCGCCCCGCCGACGAGCTCTTTCCTCCCGTGTATGCTCGGTTGGAACGCTGATCGGCGCCGTCCGGCACAGGGAGCGGACGCTGGCATGAAGGGAAGTTTGACAGTGGCTGAGGCGATGCCGGAAACGGGAAATGGCCGCGATGAAGAGGCCCGCGCGGAAAACGTCTACCAGTTGGTGCTGGAGGGCATCGTCACGGGGAAGTACGCCCAGGGGATGCGGTTGCGTGAACGCGAGCTCTCGGAGATCTACAACGTCTCCCGAATCCCCGTACGTGAGGCCATTCAGCGACTGGAGCAGGACGGCTTTGTGGAGACTTTCCCGCGCCGGGGTGCGGTGGTGCGGCAACTGACGCTCACGGACGTCAATGAGCTGTTCGACATTCGCCTCTGCCTGGAAACCTTCGCTGCCAGGATGGCTGCCACTCGTGTGGCGGAGGGCAGCGACGGCGGCCGGCTGGAGGAGCTCATGGAGGCTTCCAAGGCGGCCATCGACGAGGACCGGACCGAAGATGTGGCGGTGATCAGCGCCGAACTGCACGCCGAGATCGTCCGGCTCTCCGGCAATAGGCTGCTCATTGAATCCGTGAAGCCGCTCTTTGGGCGCATGCGGTGGATTTTCGGGCTGGCCCATAATCGCAGCAATGAACTCCAGCGCGACGAACACACTGAGCTGTGCAACGCGATCCTGAAAGGCCGGCCGGACCTGGCATACTCGCTGGCTTACTCGCATATCGAGCTGGGCCGCGAACCGGTCCTGTCAGGGCTCGCCGAAACCCTGGAACCGTGAGTTTTTGTACAGATAACGCCCTTTAGGGGACCTCTTCCGGGCGTTATCTGTACAAAAACTCCGCTAGTCGTCCGCGTCCGGGTACTCTTCCTCGTCGTCGTACCGGCCGGATTCCTCTACCTCGACCTCAAGGATCTTGAGCAGCTCCGTGTCCGGGTTCAGCATGATGGCGGCCTCGTCACGTCGGTGCTGCAGCACTGAGTCCAGGTAGGACTGCACAGTCTCCGCCAAGGGGACGTACCTGTCCTGCTTCTGGCTCATGTACCAGCGGTGCTCCAGGACCTCGTGCACCACTTCTGCCGGCTCCAGCTTCCCTGCCAGGTGACGGGGAATGGACCGCACAATGGGCTCGAAGATCTGGCTGACCCAGATGTGGGCGCTGATTTCCTCGTCGAGATCCGGGTTGTTGTCCGCCCGGAACTGGTCCATGTCGTTCAGCAGCCTGCGGGCCTGGTTCTCCTGGGCGTCCAGTCCGGTGAGGCGCAGCAAGCGGCGCTGGTGGTGACCGGCGTCGACGACCTTCGGCTGGAGCTGGATGGTTGAGCCGTCCGCCGTGGTCTTGATGGCGTATTCCTCCACATCGAAGCCCAGCTCGTTGAGGCGGCGGATGCGGGCGGCCACGCGCCACCTTTCGCCGAGTTCGAAAGATTCCTTCTCGGTCAGCTCAGTCCAGAGCCGACGGTAGCTGTCCATGATCAGCTCGCTGGTGGCGACTGGGTCCACCTTCTCTTCGATGAGTCCGCCGTCCAGCAGGTCCATCAGTTCACCGGCGATGTTCACCCGGGCGATTTCGAGGTCGTATTCGCGCTGGCCCATGGACAGGTCCGGGTAGAGCTCGCCGGTTTCGGCGTCCACCAGGTAGGCGGCGAAGGCGCCGGCATCACGGCGGAACAACGTGTTGGACAGTGAAACGTCACCCCAGTAGAAGCCCACAAGGTGCAGGCGAACCAGCAGCAGGGCCTGTGCGTCAATGAGCCGGGTCAGGGTGTCCTTGCGGAGCATCTGCGAGAACAACGCCCGGTACGGCATGGAGAACTTCAGGTGCCGGGTTACCAGCACAGGGTTCAGTGGGCGCCCGTCCGCGGTGGTGCGTCCGGTGATCACAGCCACCGGCTCCACGCAGGGAACATCCAACCGGGCCAGCTTGCGCAGCATGTGGTACTCGTGTCGTGCCACGTGCTCCGACGTTTCCTTGATGGCGATCACCGAACCGCCCAAGTGCGCGAACCGCACGATGTGCCGGGAGATACCGCGGGGGAGCGCCGCAAGGTTCTCGGCGGGCCAGTCCTCCAGGGCGATATGCCACGGCAGGTCCAGCAGCTCCGGATCAGCCGCAGCCGCCGTAATGTTCAGGGAACCGATGACGCTGGCAGGCGGTGCAGTGTCCTGGGCACTGGCCGCTTCAGTGCGGGGGAGCTTGCCGATCTGCCCGTAGTCGGTAGGTTCGTCGTGCCACTGGGCTTCGTTTTGCTCGCTCATGCCTCAATTGTTCCGTACTTGGCGCTGATGGCTGACGCTTCGGCAAAGGGATACTCCGGCTTCGCAGACCATTCGACGTCGGGTGCTTCCTGGAAGACGACACCCTGCTTGGCGAGCCGGGCACCCAAGGCGCCCAACCGACGTCGGAAGTCACCGGCGTTGCGGACCTCCTGTCCGGACCAGGCGACTTCGGCCAGGGAAACAGCCCGTGGGTAGAGGAGCCACTGTGCCTGCTGGTTGTCGCGGACGGTTTCAGTCCACAGCGGCCCTTCGACGCCCAGGATCTGCTGGTCCGTGAGCCCGCCCTGGGCAGGATCCCAGTTGTAGTACTCGGACCAGGTAAAGGGGCCGCCCTCCACCCATTCAAGTCCGATGGGGCTGTCCGAGGCGTACTTTTGGTCCAGGTAGGTGTTGGCGGCGGGAGACATGATCACCTGTGAGCCAGCCTGTTCTGCCTGCCGCACCACGGGGGCGAAATCGCCGTGCCAGTATTGGATCACGGCACCTTCCGGAAGCTCGACGGCGGCAAATTCGTTCCAGCCCACCACGGTTTTGCCTGTCTCAGCACCGATCCGAACGAACTGCTGCACCATGGCAACGTAATCGTCGTGGTCGGTGACCTTCGCCTCGTCGCCACCGATATGGAGGTAGGGACCCGCTGTGATGGCAGCGAGCTGGCCAAGGACTTCGCGGACGAACTCGTAGGTGGCTGGCAGGTCGGCGGTGAGGGTTGACCACCCCACCTCCGCGGTGGTGCTCATCGGTTTGGCTGCGCCGTCCGGGTTGAGCTGCGGAATAGCGGCAAGGGCGGCGTTGACGTGGCCAGGGAGGTCGATTTCCGGCACTACCAGCACGTTCTTGGTTGCGGCGTAGGCCTGGATGTCCCTGAAATCCTGCTGCGTGTAGAACCCGTGGCGCCCGCGGGCGGGTACGGCGGTGGGGACTTCCACTGCGCCTTGTCCGCCCAAGGCGGTCAGCTGGGCATAGGGCAAACCCGACGGATTTTGTTCCGGTTCGTGGATTTCAATACGCCACGCTTGGTCGTCCGTGAGGTGCAGGTGCAGGGCGTTCAACTTGAACTGGGTCATGACATCGATCTGGGCCTTGACCTCCTCCACCGTGAAGAAGCTGCGGGCAACGTCCAGCATCAGTCCGCGATACGCGAACCGGGGAGCATCGGCAATCTCGACGGCGGGAATCACCCAGGTATCGTCGCTGCGGTCAGCGCCTTCGACAGCCGCCGGGAAAAGCTGCCGGAGTGTCTGCACTCCGTTGAAGAGTCCAGCGGCAGTGGAGGCCGTGAGCTGTACTCCATCTTCGGCGGCGGTAAGGGCATAAGCTTCCGGGCCGCCGTCGAAGGTTTCCGTCAACTCCAAGGCGATGTCGCCGGGGCGGGTGTCCGCAACGAGGGGCAGCTCGAAACCGGTGCCACTGTGCAGAAGCGCAGCGAGCTGTTCACCGACCGGCGCGGCGGAACCGACCGCGGTGATCCGTGCTGTGGAAGCAAGCGTGAAGGCCGGGCCATCCAGGAGTGCGACGTGGGAGGGGCGGGGGATCAGGTTGTCCGTCGTGTTCATGCCGTTCTTTCTGGGAGAAAGGTTAACGCGAGAGCGGCCCGACCTGGAGGGGTCGGGCCGCTTTCATGCGGAGTTATGTGACTGCCGGTGGGATTAGTCGCCCAGGCGGAGGCCGGTCTTCGTGTCGAACAGGTGCACGTGGCCGGACTGCGGACGAACGAAGATGGACTCGCCCTTCATCGGGGGGCGACGACCGTCGACGCGTGCAACGATGTCGTGGCTCTTGCCATCGAGGATGGTGTGGCCGTAGACGTATGCGTCGGCGCCGAGTTCTTCGACAACGTCAACCTCAACCTGGAGGCCTTCGCCGTTGCCGACGGTCTCGAGGTCTTCCGGACGGGAGCCGACGGTGACGGTCTGGCCGTGAGCTTCTTCGAGGACGTCACGCGGCACGGGGTAAACCGTTCCGCCGAACTGGACGCCGCCGTCGACGACGGGGAGTTCCAGGAGGTTCATGGCCGGGGAGCCGATGAAGCCTGCAACGAAGACGTTCTGCGGGCGGTCGTACAGGTTGCGCGGGGTGTCAACCTGCTGGAGGAGGCCGTCCTTCAACACAGCCACGCGGTCACCCATGGTCATTGCTTCGACCTGGTCGTGCGTCACGTAAACCGTGGTGACGCCGAGGCGGCGGGTCAGGGATGCGATCTGCGTACGGGTCTGGACGCGGAGCTTTGCGTCAAGGTTGGACAGCGGTTCGTCCATGAGGAAGACCTGCGGGTTACGGACGATTGCGCGGCCCATGGCAACACGCTGGCGCTGACCACCGGAGAGTGCCTTCGGCTTGCGGTCCAGGTACTGCTCAAGGTCAAGAAGCTTGGCTGCTTCGCGGACACGCTCGGCGCGCTCTTCCTTGGAAATGCCGGCGATCTTCAGTGCGAAGCCCATGTTGTCCGCAACAGTCATGTGGGGGTACAGCGCGTAGTTCTGGAAGACCATCGCGATGTCGCGGTCCTTCGGCGGAACGTCCGTGACGTCGCGGTCACCGATCAGGATGCGGCCGGCGTTGACGTCCTCAAGGCCTGCGAGCATGCGCAGGGAGGTGGACTTACCGCAACCGGAGGGTCCAACGAGGACCAGGAATTCGCCATCGGCGATGTCGATGTTGAGCTTATCGACGGCGGGCTTATCTGTGCCCGGGTACAGACGCGTAGCGTTATCAAAAGTAACTGTTGCCACAGTTATCAATCCCTTCACCGGCAGGTACGTGCCGGACGATCCGTTGTGAATGGTTCATTTTCTTCAGTTGAACTCCCCGGCCAATGGCCGGGGAGGATCGTGTGACGTCGCACGGTTCTGTGCGTCACATCACATCCAAGAGTATGTCAGACTTTTTGACTAACTACCTAAATGTTACGAACGTCACATGTTGCGCTGCTCACACGCTACGCCTCGGCGGTAACCCGCCGACGCTCCTTCAGCAACGCTTCCAGCAACTCCGCCACGTGCACCGGCGCTTCCACCCTGTACTGGGCCTGGGTGAAGTCCAAGCCAACTTTGATGCCCACGTCATCGCCCAGCAGCCGGCCCAAAGCATCCTCGTCGGTGACGTCGTCCCCGGCGAACAGGATGGCCGTAGCGCCGGTGGCCTGGCGCAGGAATTCCACGGCCTCACCCTTGGACGCGTGGACCACTGAGGTTTCCAGCACCCGCTTGCCGGTTTTGAGGTACACGCCAGGGTGCTCGCGCAGCACCCTGGTAGCTGCCTCGACGGCGTCTTCCGCAACGTCGTCGTCGGCCATCCTTGTGTGGAGGACGACGCCGGCGGGTTTGTCTTCGAGCAACGTCCCCGGAGCGATATTCACTATTTCGGCCAGGACCTCGCGGACCGCGGCCAGCTTGGTGCGTTGTTCGTCGTCCAGCTCCAGGCCCAGGGACCCTTCACCAAGCCAGACTTCCGCTCCGTGGCTGCCGATCAGCAGCGTGTTGGCCGGAGGCGACGCGACCAGCCGCAAGCTGTCCAGCGCCCGGCCCGAGATGAGTGCCGTCGTCGTACGCGGAAGTTCGGCGAGGGCCTCCAAGGCCGCTGCTGACCTTGGAAGGGGGCGCGCGTCCTCAGCGCGGTCGACGATGGGGGAGAGCGTGCCGTCGAAATCGAGGGCCACCAGGAGATGCTCCGTGTCGGCGATGTTGCGGATAGCCTCCAACAGTTCCGGCGGGAGGGACAGATTCTCAGCTGTCATCGCGCACTACCTTTTCTTCCAGGGCGGCAAGGAACTCAGCCGACCAGTGATCGACGTCGTGGTCCAGGATTTGCTTGCGCATCAGCTTCATGCGGCGGCGCGCTTCCTTGGCGGGCATGTTGATGGCCCGCAGGACGGTGGACTTGAGTCCGTCGATGTCGTGCGGGTTGATCAGGAGCGCCTGCTTGAGTTGGTCGGCAGCGCCGGCGAATTCGCTCAGGACCAACGCGCCGTCATCCTCGGAACGGGCGGTGACGTATTCCTTGGCCACCAGGTTCATGCCGTCGCGCAGGGCGGTGACCAGCATGACGTCCGCAGCGAGGTACAGCGCCACCATTTCTTCCACCGGGTAACTGTGGTGCAGGTATCGGACAGCCGTGTTCTGGATGGTGTCGTAGGTGCCGTTGATGTGGCCCACGGTGCCTTCGATCTCCTCGCGAAGGAGCCTGTACTGCTCGACGCGTTCGCGGCTGGGGCTTGCCACCTGGATCAGCGTGGCGTCCTCCACCTTGATGTGCCCGTCAGCCAGGAGTTCCTCGAAGGCCTTGAGCCGGTGTCGGATGCCCTTGGTGTAGTCCAGCCGGTCCACGCCAAGGAGGATGGTTTTGGGGTTGCCCAGGTCTTTGCGGATCTGCTTGGCGCGCTCGATGATCTCCGGGTTGGCTGCGAGCTCGCGGATCTGGGCGACATCGATGGAGATGGGGAACGCCTGTGCCCGGGCGATGTGCGTCACCTCGCCGTCGGGACCCTTCACGTGGACCTGCTGCTGTTTGACGCTGGCGCCCAGGAAGCGGCGGGCCGAACGCATGAAGTTGCCGGCGTCGCTGGGCCGCTGGAAGCCCAGGAGGTCCGCGCCGAGCAAACCGTCAATGATTTCCCTGCGCCACGGCAGCTGGGCGAAGATCTCCGGCGGCGGGAAGGGAATGTGGTTGAAGAAGCCGATCTTGAGGTCCGGGCGGGCCTCACGCAGCAGGCGTGGAACCAGCTGGAGTTGGTAGTCCTGCACCCAGACAGTGGCGCCGTCCGCGGCGTGGCGGGCGACGGCGTCGGCAAACTTCCGGTTGACCTTGCGGTAGGAATCCCACCACGTACGGTGGAATTCAGGCGGCGCGATTACGTCATGGTAGAGCGGCCAAATGGTCGCGTTGGAGAAGCCCTCGTAGAACAGCTCGACATCGTCGCTGCTCAGTTGCACCGGGATAAGGTCCATTCCTTCGTGGCTGAAGGGGCGCACCGTCTCATCCGGGGCGCCATGCCAACCCACCCACGCGCCGTCGGACTTCGTCATCATCGGCGCGAGCGCCGTCACCAGGCCGCCGGGCGAACGCCGCCAACCGCTTTCTTCGTTGTCATCGCTGATGCGATCGACGGGCAACCTGTTGGAGACCACCATGAAGTCGAACTTGGTTGCCGTGGGCTTCTTGACGGGAGAAGCCCGGACGCCGTCTTCGGTCTTGAGTTTTTCGCTTGCCAAATCCTGCATTAACGCTCCCTGGGGTTGCTGTGACTCAACTCCCAGCCTACCGGCGGAATCTTCCCTGGCACTTGATCGTTCAACTACCGGGCAGGAAGGTCTGCGGCAGATCTTCAAGTTTGCTCCCGTAAACTGACCCCGTTGCCCTAGCTATGCACTATGACGTCGAGTACCCCGAGGAACTGATGAGCCCCGCAAACGAACCACGCCTGTCCAAGGCCGAACGCACCGCCCAGGCACGGGAAAGAGCGCGCGAAATCCGCGAAGCCCAGCTGAAAAAGGACAAGCGCAGCAAGCTTCTGGTTGGCTGGGGCATTGTGGTTGCCGTTGTCGTCATCATCGCGGTGGTGGCGTTCGTGGTCATCGGCCAGGCGCAGAACAACGCACCCATCGCCGACCAAGGCCCGACGCCGGCCAACGGCAACGTGCACGGTGGCGTCACACTGTTGGCCAACAGTGAAGTTGTTAAGTCCGAACCCGCCACCGTCAACGTGGCAGACGTTCCCAGCCCTGCGGCCACCCCGCCTGCAACCGTGACGGTCCCGGGCGGCGAGGCCGAAGCCGGCAAGCCCGTCAAGGTTGTTGCCTACATCGACTTCATCTGCCCCGTGTGCAAGCGGTTCGAGACCACTTACGGAGAGTCCCTGACCAATCTCCGCAATGAAGGCAAGATCTCCCTCGAATACCGTCCCCTCGGCTTCCTGGACCGGCAGTCCACCACCAACTACTCCTCCCGCGCAGCCAACGCTGCTGCGTGCGTAGTGAACTCATCCCCGGAAAAGTACGCGGACTTCTTCAACTTGCTCTTTGAACGCCAGCCGGCTGAAGGCGGAGCGGGCATTTCCGACAACGACCTGAAGAAGATGGCCACCGAAGTTGGTGCAGCCAACATCGACACCTGCGTTGACAGCAAGCAGTTCCGTCCGTGGGTGAAGGTTGCCACGCAGGAGGCTGCGGCGATCGGTATCACCGGCACGCCCACCGTGTTCATCGACGGCAAGCAGTGGGACGGCAGCACCGACCTGAACGCCGAGATCCAGACGGCAATCACCGCCAAGGGCTAGCCCGGGAATGTACGACGGCGGCCGGTCACCCTTTGTTTTCGGGTGGCCGGCCGCTGTTGTTCCGGCGAATTTCGTTGACGGGGATGGTCTGGGCTAACCTTATCTAGCGCTCTTTCGCGCTTTGCTCCGGGTATCCGGAGCACGCCTCCTTAGCTCAGTTGGCCAGAGCACCGCTCTTGTAAAGCGGGGGTCGTCGGTTCGAATCCGACAGGGGGCTCCACTAACCCCTCCATTCCGGCGATTTTGCCCGGAACGGAGGGGTTTTTTCGTGTCGTATGACTTGCGGCGCCGTTGCCTTCTCTGAAGACTGGGCACCGAGCACGGGCCGAGGGGCCGTGGAGCATTAACTGTTGGGGGGCCGAAAATGCTGGGTCAGAGAATGTATGCGTGGCGTCGCCCCTTGTGGCCGGTCACCTTGGCCATTGTCGTGGCCGACATTGTGGTGTGGTTCCTGCTGATCAACGGTGTCACAGGCGGCGACCCGGCCCTCGGCAATGTCGCGTTTGTGGTGACGATTGGGTGGCTTGTGCTGGGGCAGTCCATCGGCCCGAAGCTCCGGGCCCGGAGGGGCGGGCCCCAAGGCGCCAAGACTGAACGGGCAGACCTCGGACGTGACCACTGACTCCTGAGCCCATCTGGAGAGGCCGGCTAAGGCGACATAGCGCGGGCGGAGGGACCGCTGCGGAATTCAGGTCTGCGGCTTAGCGCCCGTTGAGGGCTGACTGCGTGAACTGGTAGAAGAGTTCTGGGTCGCCTTCGTCCAGTCCGAAGACCATTCCCGCGGAGACCCATCCGCGGCGTGCGAGTAGGCGCTGCAGGCTCAACCACCGTATAGCCGACCTGGGACCGTCCTTGGTGGCTACCCTGACCGAACCGGACTCGAGCCATCTACGGAGTTCCCGTTGCCGGTCTGGATCCTGCTGTGCGACCTGGTCGAGAGCAACCAGGTCGTCGAGCTGATCGGCGTTCCCGTCCCCAATGATTTTCATGCTGACCCTACCTGCGCAGACGGAGACACTCGCAATGGAGCAGCGGCATCAGACGGCGTAGAGGATCCCGACGATTCCGAAAGCCGGACTTCAGGGACAGTTCAGGGTGCCGGTGAGGGGCTGGCCAGCCCAGGCGTTGGTGGAGTTTGGAACCTTGTAATAGCCGCGGATCTGGTAAGTCCACGTCCCGGACAGATTGCTCACGCTTTGGACTCCTGAGCTGTAGGACTTCCCGGAGCTCTTGCTCAGATCGCCGGTGAACTGTACAACGCCGTCAGGGTCGATGATCTTCAGCTCGTGGTAGTTCGCGTAGGCGACGGCACTGAAATTACCGACGCTGATTTTGGCCTGGGCGAACCAGAGGAATGAATCGCAGCTCTTGGTCACGGTCACCGTGTTCGCTGCCGGGGCCGGGATTCGGGCCGCGGTGACTGCCATTGCGCCTGTGTCGGTGTCGTTGAACTTTGCATGGGCCGGCGAGGCGGGGACGCTGATCATCAGTAGCACGACAGCCAGGATGATGGCTGGTACTTGCCAGATGATGCCTTTGCCCTGCATGTGCGTGTTTCCGTCCCTTTAGCGTGTTCGTTCAATTCAACTGTTCCAACGTCAACTGTGCCCCACCAGCCTCAGGAAAGGCCTTGGTGAACACTCAAGGTCCGCTCAAGACCGGAAAATCTCCCATGCGGGGTCGCTCACGGCCTGCTGCCCGGAGCTCTGGGGCGCTTTCCGGGGCTGACTTCTTGGGGGCTTTGGTCCGGACGGTGGCGAGCATTCCAGCCTCGCGACTTGCCCGGGAAATGGGCCGGGGACCGGCCGGAAGGGCATGCCGGCCGGCCCCCGGGGCCTATGGGGTGAACCCCTCGCGGGGATTCAGGTGGTGCTTACTTGGTGGTTTCGGTGCGCTGGGTGCCGGTGAAGGAGAATCCGACGGTGGAGGTGGCGCCCTGGAAGTCGTTGTTCGCGGCGGCGGGCAACGCGGTGGTGACCTTGAGGTTGTCGGTCTTGGTCGAGGTCAGGGAGGTCAGGTTGTTCAGGACCTTGTTCGCCGCGATCACGGGGCCGTTGGCCAGGACGGTGGTCTTGGTGCCGGCGCAGCTGTAGGGGGCGGCGGTGCCGGTCCAGGCGACGGAGCAGTTTTCGATGCTCAGCTGCAGGCCGTTGGTCACGTCGGTGGTGAGCAGGGATCCGGTGGCGCCGGCGGAGGTGGTGAGGGTGACGTTGTTCAGGTCCGAGTTGCCGGTGTTGGCCAGGGTGACGAGCTTTTCGACCTTGTCGCCCGGCAGGAGGCCGGCGACGGGGACGTTCAACGTGTTGGAGGCTCCGGTGCCCAGGGCGATGGTGACGGTTCCTGCGGTGACGGCCTGGGAGGCGGAGGTGGAGGAGGTGAACGCGCCGTAGGTGCCCATGCCGGCGACGGCGGCTGCGGTGCCGACCAGTGCGACGGAGGCGAGGATCTTGCCGGAGGTGGTCTTGAGGGTGATGGCCATCTGAATCGGTTTCCTTTCGGGTGGCCACCGTGTTCGGCCGGCCGTCTTGTCGGCCTCTCTGGCTGACAAGAACTACTGTGCCGGGCCAGGATCAAGAACCAATCCAGTGTTCAGTCAACAGTCGCTCAGGAAAAACTCAAGACTCCCGCACCGGCAAAATCCTGGCATGATTCCGGGCGGTCGTGTCCGCTGCACGCCGCAGGCGATTCAGAAACGCCCGATGGCCTTGGACCGTGCAGCCGAGTCGATCTTGGTTGCGACAGCATCAGCCTTGACGTACATACGCATGAGAAGCACGACCAGGACTGCAGTGAAGCCAAGGCCACTGAAGAAGATCAACGGCACGCTGGCGTCATCCTTGGGCAGGACCGCGAAGAGAACCCACAAGGCTGCCGTGCACACGAGCAAGAAGACGGCTGTCCCTTTCAGAATCCTCAAGGAAAGCGATGCTGAACATGGTCGTGCTGAATGCTGCCCCCAAGAAGCCGCCCTTTCGTTGTGGCGTCACTTATCCGATGACCGACGCTAACCAGCCAGTATGGAGTGGCACAAGTCAATGACCTGAGCCGAGACTCCGCCTCGGCCGCTTGCCAGTGGCCGTTCGTGATACGAATGACCGCTCTTTCTGCAGCACGCCTCACCCGAACCCGGGAAGGTGTCTCCTCGGCCGATTACTTCACTCGGCTCTTCTGTTGAAGCCTCGCTGGCTGACCCTCTGTCGTACCGCGATTATCATCGGACGCGTAGCGAGGGCTGCTGAATTCACGGAACGAAGAAACTTACTGACATCTCCGATGAATCGTCCTCTACCACGCCAGGTTTGCGTCAGTTCCCACATGGTTCGGACAGCATGCACAGCGAGGACGACGACGAAGAGTGAGATCACCAGGCCGGCAATTGAGGCGGCCACGATCATCACCCCTGTGATGTGGACCAGGAGTACGGCAGTGATCACAGCAGTGTGTGCGTCAAGAAGTTCCATATTCATTTCTCGTTATGCGGGAGGGCGGATCGGGTTTGCGCAGGAGGCTCGGGGAAGCGTACTCGCGCGGATCCCGGCACAGTCAAAGCTGTTGACAGCCGGCACGGCAAACGGACACCGAAGCTCACCCCGTGTCGTTTTCGGGCGCTACTCATATCAGGCTGTTCCCCCACAACACCAAGCCTCCCTGATTTCAGTTTCGTCTTATCCTAGCGATGAGCGCGCGGGCGTTCGTTGGCAACGCGTCAGGGACGAGTCAGAATCGACATGGGGAGGGTGTCCGGCACAGCGCTCCCCATAAGGAGGAGAAGAGAAGATGGCAGAACCACAACCACTGGACATCACCTTCGTTGCCCGGCTCGGCAAAGTCCGATCAGGTGACACTTGGACGTGTGTCCAGCTCCCCGAGTCTGCGAAGATCTTTGGAACCCGTGGACTGGTCAAAGTGGCCGGCACCGTAGACGGACACCCATTCACCGGGGCTTTCATGGCGCTGGGAGACGGTACGCACAAACTCCCGGTGGCTGCTCCTGTCCGCAAAGCCATTGGGAAGGGCGACGGTGACGCCGTCGAAGTTCACCTCACTCAGCGACTGAACTGACCTCACTCAGCGACTGAACTGACAGAGCGCAGTGGTGCGACGTGGGACGGCGGATCAGCTCTTGTGTGCGGCCGTCAGGTGTCAGGTTCATTGCCAGGCTTCCGTGGGAGCGCAAAGGCACGTCAGATTCCTCCTTGAGCCTGGCTGTCTGGGCGAGGCGGTGCCACAAGGCTTTGTCAGTCTGCATTGACAGACGAATTCTGTCAGTCTAGCCTGACGGATATGAATGCTGATGAACTCTCCGAACAGATTCGTTCGACGAGCCCCGCTATCGGCTTACGCGCCGTGGGAGCCCTTCACCGCCTGGCCGAACAGGTCGAAGCAGTCCACGTAGGGGCGGCCCGCGAACAGGGTTGGACGTGGGAGCAGATCGGTGACGCCCTGGGCGTTTCACGACAATCGATACACGCTAAATACCGGGAATGAGTTGAGCCATGTTTGAACAATTTGCCCATGACACCCGAAGGATCGTTGGGTACGCCATGGAAGAAGCCCGAAGCCGGGGCGACAAACGAATGGGAACGGAGCACCTCCTTCTGGGTGCGCTCCACGAACCGGGTCCGGAAGCGGTCCTTGGCGTCAGCCTGGAAGACGCCCGGAAGGCAGCTTCGCGGCTGGATGCCACTGCCCTGAAGAGCATCGGACTCGAAACCAAGGACCTCAAGCGGGCAGCCATGCCTACGAAGGGGAGGAAGCCGCCGTTCAGTTCGGGGGCCAAGGAGACCATGGCCAGTATGCTCAAGCATGCCGTGGATCAAAAGTCCCGGCAGATCACCGCCGCCAACCTTATCGAGGCGCTCCTGGAGCGCGGAGAACACGACCCCGTATCGGCGCTTTTTGACGAGCTTCGCATCGACCGTTCTGCCGTGCGGAAGAGGCTGTAGCTGTGAACCAACCGCTGGACAAAGGACCGTTCTTTCACGGAACAAAGGCCAATCTTCGGGAGGGTGATTTCCTGGGCGCAGGGTTCAGGTCCAACTACCGTCCCGAAGTCGTGATGAACCACATCTATTTCACGGCTCTTCGAGATGGTGCGGGACTCGCCGCCGAACTTGCCGCCGGCGACGCTGAGCCGCGCGTCTACGCCGTCGAGCCGACCGGGCCCTTCGAAAACGACCCGAACGTAACCGACAAGAAGTTTCCCGGCAATCCCACCCGGTCATATCGCAGCAGCGCACCACTCAGGGTCATTGGCGAAGTCGCCGAATGGACACGGCTGGCACCCGAGGCGCTGCAGGCCTGGAAGGAACGATTGGCAACACTCCTGTCCGACGAGCGCGGTGAAATTATCAATTAGGGCGGCTCTGCCCTACTGGGCGTTTTCCTTGCCTCGTCGTACCTTGCGGACAATGAGCCATGCCACGAAAGCGGCCACACCTGCGTACACGGCGTAGTTGAGGAATCGTGAGTACTGGTCCACTAAGTGGTATTGCTTGCCAAGCAACGCGCCCAGGCCAATGAGCAAGGCGTTCCACAGCCCGGTCCCGGCAATCGTGAAGATGCTGAAGGTGACCAGGTTCATGCTTTCGGCGCCTGCCGGGAGGGAAATGAGGCTGCGAACGCCGGGCAAAAGCCTGCCGAAGAAGATGGCCGACTTGCCGTGACGTTCGAACCATTTGGCGGCTTTCTCGAAATCCTCACGATCAACCAGGGGAAGTTTCGACAACAGGTTGATGGACCGTTCCAGCCCCACCTTGTATCCCAGCCAATACAACAACAGTGCTCCTGCGTACGCTCCAAGGGTGCTGGTGAGGAACACCAGGAGCAGGCTGATGCTGCCTTGCTGGGTAAGGAATCCGGCCAGGGGGAGGATGACCTCGCTGGGAATCGGGGGAAAGACTGTCTCCAGCAGCGTCAGCAAGCCCACGCCCCATTCGCCAAGGGCTTCGATAACCTGCGCGGCGACACCGACAAGGCCGGTCAATTGGTCCGCTGAACCCGTCGCTTCCAAAGAGCCGATCAAGCAAGTTTCCTTCCAGGGGGTACGGGTCCAAAGGGAAGCCCAGTGATGGGGGACCACTGGGCTTCCACCTCAACGCTATTCCCACTGACGCCGAAGGGCAACGAAAGGATTACTGGGCTGGTGAATGCACTGCAACGGACGCGCGCTCAACCGGCGGGCATTCGATCTTGACAGCCGACTCCAGGGGAGCGGCGTCGAGGCCCAAGAGCATGCGTACGCCCGCAGCGCCCAATTCGTAGTGAGGCAATGACACGGTGGACAGCGGCGGACGCAGGTGGGCTGCGATGACTTCCTGGTTATCGAAACCCACCACGGCCATGTCGTCCGGAATGGACAGCCCGTTTTCCCGCAGGCCATCGTAAAGTCCCATGGCCATGCGGTCGTTGTAGCAGTACACCGCACAGACCTCGAGCTTGAGCAGGTCGCCAGTGGCGCCGTAGCCGCCCTCCTGATCCGGGTAGGCCTCCAGCACCAGCGCGGGATCGAAGGGAATTCCGGCGGCGTCGAGTGCGTCCTTGTATCCCTGGAGTCGTCCGTCCCGGGCCGGTGCGGGGGTGGTGGCATTAATGAAGGCGATGCGGCGGTGGCCACCGCGGAGGAGGAGTTCCGTAGCCGATTGCCCGCCCTGTGTTTCGTCCGGGACCACGGCCCTGGCAGCTCCGGCCTCCGGGGAGAAACAGTTGACCAGGACAAAATCCGATTCCCGGAGGGTTGCCGGGATGTCGGTGGGGCGGTGGAACCAGGTGGAATACAGGATGCCGCGTACTTTGTACTCCAACATCATGGCAATCGCATCTTTTTCGAGCTCTTGATTGCCCTCGGTGTTCGCGATCAGCAGTGCGTAGCCATGTTTCCAGGCTTCGTCCTGGGCCCCATGAATGATTTGGCCGGCGAAGGGCGTAGTGGCTACGCCGTCGGCAACCAGTCCTATGAACTTGGACGTGCCGCTCACCAACGTTTGGGCCATGGCGTTGGGACGGTAGCCCAGTTGGGTGATCGCCGCGGTGACGCGTTGACGGGTTTCGTCGGCAATGCGGGCGTTTTTCTTCTTGTTGATCACCAGGGAGACCGTGGCAGTGGACACGCCGGCCAGTTCAGCAACTTCGCGGAGGGTCACCGGATGGGCGTGGCTTTTCTTGACAGGAACGCCCTGGGCGGCCGCGTTGCCTGACTCTCTCTCCTGCGAAATCATCTGTCCTCCATCAGGAGTATATCCGTCTGCCATGGGCGTCATCCCTTGTTCGCTCCGCTCTCAAGGCCTTGGATCATGGCCTTGTTAAGGACCAGGAACACCAGCAGCAACGGCGTGATGGTCACGCAGACGGCGGCGAAAGTTGCCGTCCAATCGACCTTGCCCATGGCGCCGATGTAGTTCTGCAGGCCCAGCGGGATGGTCTTGAGGTCTTCGGAAAGAACAAACGTGTTGGCGAAGATGAAGTCGTTCCAGATGAAGATACTGTTCACCAACACCACGGTGACCACCGTGTTGAGGGACAGCGGCAGGGTGATCAGGCCAAAGATCCTGTACGGGCCAGCCCCATCCAGTGATGCTGCCTCGTAGGTTTCCCGCGGAATGTATTCGAAGAAGGACGAGAAAAGGTAGATGGACATCGGCAGGGCGAAACCGGCCAGCGGAATGATCATCGACTGGTAGGTGTCCAGCAGGTTCACGGCGGAGTAGTCGATGAACAGCGGGACCAAAGCGATCTGGACGGGAACAATGATCCCGATCAGGAAGAGGCCCCGGACCAATTTGCTGAGGCGGAACCCAAGGACCTGGATGGCGTAGGCGGCCATCATGCCGAACAAGACAATGAGGATGTTGGCGCCCATGGTGACGATGAAACTGTTCAGGATGTTCCGCCCGAGGTCACCGGTTTCGAAGGCCCGGGCGTAGTTCTCCCAGGTCAAGGAGCTGGGAAGCGCGAACGGATCACCCGTGGCAAAGTCGTGTTCTGTCCGCAGGCTGGTCAGGAACAGCCAGGCGAGCGGGTAGACCTGGACGATCACGATGAGCATGATCAGGACCCGCGAGAGCGTTCGGTACAAGCTTGGCTTCCGCCGCCGTCGCTGATGAACCGGGGAAGACGGAGCCGAAGCGCGCGGAGTAGCCGGTGCTGTCTGGGTGATCATTAATCTGCCTTCCGCTTGAGCATGAACAAGATGAGGCCGACGGCGACGAGGCACTCGATCACGATGAAGACGGAGATGGTGCTTGCGTAGCCAAAATCCGTGCTGGTGAAGGCTGTCTTGTACATATAGGTAGTGAGCAGCTCGGAGGATTGTCCCGGGCCGCCATTGGTCATGAGGTAGGGGATGTCGAAGCCCCGCAAGCCGTACGTGGTGGCCATGATGGTGGTGGTAATCCAGACGGGTCGTATGTAGGGGAAGCGGATCTTGGTGAAGAGCGTCCACTTCGAAGCGCCGTCCAGGACCGCGGCTTCTTCGAGTTCCTTGGGCACGGCGATCAGTGCCGCGTAAATGATGAGCATGTAAAGCCCGGTGAACCGCCATCCTTCCGGGGCGGACACGGCGGCCAGGACGGTGTTGACGTCGGACAACCAGGCCCGTTCAAAGGAACCCAGCCCCACCCAGTGCAGCAGCTGGTTCAGCAGTCCGACTGGATCAATGGAGTAGATACGGACGAAGAGGAACGCAATGGCGACCGTGGAGATCACGGCAGGAAGCAAATACAGGGTCTTGATCAGTTCACGTCCCCGGCGCAGGGAAGTGAGCAGGCTGGCGACAACCAGTGCACCGCCCAATTGCAGGACCAAGCAAATGGCCAGGTAGATGAGGGCGTTGAAGAAGGAGCGCCAGAAGATGTCATCAGCAGTCAGCATTCGGACGTAGTTGGCAAGACCTACGAACTCCATGTCGCTGATGCCGTTCCAGGAGAAAAAGCTCAGGAACAGGGATTGAAGAATCGGGAAGAGGACAGCTGCGCAGTAGAGCAGCAGGGGTGGGAGCAGGAAAACCAGGACTGAGGTCCTTGACCTGTTGGGAAGCATGGTGGGCCTTTCGGGGGGGGGGGGGGGGGGGGGCCCCCCCCCGGGGGGGGTGGTTTTAATAATGGGGGGGGGTGGTGGGTTGGGGGGGGGGGGGGGGTGGGGTGTGTGTGCGGGGGGGGGGCGCACCCACCCCCCGTCTTTGCTGTGGTGGTGTGTGTGGGGCCGGGGGGGGGGGGGGGGGGGGGGGCCCCCCCCCCCCCCCCCCCCGCTTCGGTTTACTTGAAGAACTTGGGCGCGTTCTGCTTGATGGCGTCGTCCATGGTCTTGGTGAACTGTTCGGGCGTGATGTTGCCTTGGACCAGGAGGACGAGCTCTTGTTGCAGGCGCCCGTTGGTGGTGGGATCCAGCTGGGTGTCCCACGGCATGGCTTGCTTCTCCCCGAGTGTGTTGGCCGTTTCGAGTGCCTTCTTATACAGCGGGGTGGCGTTCGCGGGGACGGTCGTCTGCACATTGGTGGTGGGGGAGAGCGCTCCGGTGGCCGCGTATTCTGCCGGGTACTTCTCCAAAGCAAACTTCAGGAAGTCGCTGACGAGCGGATCGTACGTCTTTGAGTTCACTGCCATGCCGATGCCGGAGGGTGAGACGAACTCGTTGGCCGCCGTCACGGAACCCGACGTGGTGGGAAGGGTGAAGAAGTCGATGTCGTCCCGGACATCGGGGTTGAGCTTGTCGGTTGCCAGGCTGGGCAGCTCCCACGTGCCGATGTTGTACATCGCGGCCTGGCCGGAGGTGAACTGGTTCTGCGCGTCCGAGTAGCCTTGCGCGGAGAAACCATCCTGGAAGCACTTGGCCTTACCGAGTTCAGCCATCCATTGAACAGTCTTTTGGCCCGCGGGATCGCTGAACGCAGCCTCGCCCTTCTTCAGTTTCTGGACGAAATCCGGTCCAGCGGCCCGGAACGGCTGGTACGCGACGTAGCGTTCCAGCGGCCACTGGTCCTGCCCGTCGATGGCGATCGGCGTGATTCCTGCGTTGCGCAAAGCGGTGCACATCGCGGGGACGTCGTCCAAGGACGCAGGCACAGCCACGCCGGCTTTTTCCAGCAAGGCCTTGTTGTACCAGATGAATTCCAGCTCGAACTGGAACGGGATCATGTACAGGGAGCCGTCGTCGAAGCGTTGGTAGTCCAGCGCGCCGGGGCGGTAGTCGTCATAGAGGTCCAGCGACTTCAGCAGCTTGTCGGCGTCCACCATCTTGCCTTGCTTCGCCAACTGCTGGGCGAAGGGGGTGGCGTCCGTGTCAAACAGCTCGGGGAGCTTGTTTGCCGCGGCCAGGGTTTCGAGTTTCTGGATGTAGGAGGGGCGGTCCGGGGTGGTGATGAGGTTCAGTGCGAAGCCCGGGTGGTCCTTGGCGTAGTCATCGGCGAGCTTCTTCATGATGTTGATCACCGCTCCATCGGCGGGCCTGGAGAGGAGCCACGATATTTCGCGGGGTTTGATCTCCCCGGTGGGGCTGACGTTGGCGGGGTCGCTGGTGCTCCCTCCGCCGCCGCAGGCCGTCAACGCCAAGGCTGCGACGGCTGCGACGGCGGCAGCACGGAATAGTTTCTTCATTGCGGCAATCTCCCTTGATTGGAACAGAGGTTGGTTGGGGTAGGGCGGAGTATTCAGTTGTCGGTGCGCTGACGTATCTCAAGTTCGGTGACAGTGACGTTTCCTTCGCCGGCGAAGACGCCGATCCGTCCGGAAGCGAGGTCGTAAATCCTGGCGCTGAGCGCCACCTGACGGTCGAGGGGGGGGGCGGCCCAGAGGGCCGGGGGGGCGGGCACCCAGGGGGGGGGCGCGCCGGGGGGGGGGCCACTGGGCCGCTCCTGTGCGACGGCGAAGGGGAGGGCGCCGGAGACGTGCCACTGCGCAGCGCCTGTGAGGGTGCGCGGCCAGCGGTCGAAGACGAGCCGGCCGCGCTTGGGTTCCAGACGCAGGACGTAGGAATGGTCGCCGTCGTGGCTTGAGCGGAGCAGCAGCCCGCACTCGGTGGTGTTGGCCGCGATGTCCAGCACAGCCTTGGCGTAGAACTGATCCGGCAGCTCTTCCGCGGAGATCAGGGCGGAGTATCCGTCCGGCACGGCCAGCCGGGCCGGCAACGCGCTGGTCAGGGATACCGGAACGTCGTCCCAGAAGCTCTCCACCAGCTCATCCGCGAAGGAGAAAGCGAGTGTCCCGTCGGGGTTTTGGCGGGCTTCCAGCACGGACATGGTGCCAGCCCACTGCCACGGCCCTTGATCGCGGTTGCCTTCCTTGCTGGCGATCCATCCGAAGAAGAATCGTCGCCCGTCGCGCTCGGCGGACTTTGACGCGTAGAAGGCGCGCCCGTCGATGCTGTCCAGGTCCGGCACGATCCATGGCCCATCCGGGCTCTTGGCCATCCGGTAGCGGGTGGTGAACGATTCCGAGAACTCGGAGTACACCATGTACCACCAGTCACCCCAGGCGAACACGTCCGGGCATTCGTGGGTGATGTAACGGCGCGGATCCCAGAACGGCTCGGTATGCTGCCAGGTCATCAGATCACTGGACACACACTGCGCGATGACTCCGCGGCGCCGTTCAGGCCCGGTGGAATGCCGGGCTGCCAACAGCATCCTCCATTGCGACTTGCTGTCATCCCAAAACACGAAGGGATCCCGCCAGTCACCGGACTCGTAACCGTCCGGAGCGCCGAAAGTCAGTTCCGGGTGTTTTTGCCAGGTCCGCATGCCATCGGTGCTCGTGGCGTGCATGACCAGCTGGAGCGGCGCGCCGTCGGGTCCCAGGTTGCGGGGGTTCTGGCCTGTGTAGAACAAGTGGTGGATGCCGGACTCGTCCGTGACGATGCTGCCGGTATAGGCGTTGAAGTCCAGGTCGGTTTCGCTGCCATGGTGCAGGGAAACGCCGTGGTCCTCAAACTGCGTGAGGTCCTTGGTGGTGACAAGGTTCCATGAGGTTCCGGGCTTCGGGTCGGAGCGGTCTTCGTGAAGGTAGAAGAGCCAGAACTCCCCGTCCTTCTCGAAGGGGATGAGGTCCCCAACCCATCCGTCGGCGGGTTGGAAGAAGACTGAGCGTTTCATCTGCGCTGATGTCCATTCTGCTAAAGCGTTTGATCACTCGTAAGCTAGCGCGAAAACCATCAGTGTTCAAGCGTTTTAGCAAAATTCATTTTCAGTAAAAGTAGTGGTGCTAAAACGCTTGACCGTCGGAACCCCTGCCACTAATGTCCTGCGTAGCCGATGACTTACCGGACCGCTCGATGCTGAGCCGTACGGACCAGGCCACGAGTACCGATCCAGCTCTCCCACATGACGTGCAGCATCAGGCTGCCCGGGAACCGCATCCGGCAGCCCGCGCCCGTTCATTACCGCCGAATGACGTTTGGCGCGCCGTCGTGCCTGCCAAACCTTGAGAGGAAACGAATCAATGACGTATGACATCTCTCGCCGCACTGCCCTGCAAGGTGCAGGAGTTGGCGCACTGGCACTCTTGATGTCCAGTGCCGTCCCTGTAGCAGCGCACGCCCAGGCATCCCTCCGGGCGATCTACCACATGACTCCGCCATCGGGATGGCTGTGTGATCCGCAGCGTCCCGTTCATACCAACGGCGCCTACCAGCTCTACTACCTGCACTCCGGCCAGAACAACGGACCGGGCGGATGGGACCACGCGACCACGAGTGACGGTGTGTCGTACACCCACCACGGCGTGGTGATGCCACTGCAGCCGGACTTCCCGGTGTGGTCGGGATCGGCCGTCGTGGACACCGCCAACACGGCAGGCTTCGGGGCGGGCGCCGTGATCGCGCTCGCCACCCAACCCACGGACGGCATCCGGAAATTCCAGGAACAGTATCTTTACTGGTCCACGGATGGCGGCTACACCTTTACCGCATTGCCTGACCCGGTGATCGTGAACACTGACGGACGAACGGCCACCACCCCCGCCGAGGTGGAGAACGCAGAATGGTTCCGCGACCCCAAGATCCACTGGGATGCGGCGCGGAACGAGTGGGTCTGTGTGATCGGCAGGGCCCGCTACGCTGCCTTCTACACCTCTCCCAATCTGAGGGACTGGCAATGGAAGTCCAACTTCGACTTCCCCAACCACGCCCTGGGCGGCATCGAATGCCCGGACCTCTTCGAGATGACCGCCGGAGACGGCACCCGGCATTGGGTGTTCGGCGCGAGCATGGACGCCTACAGCATTGGCCTGCCCATGACCTTTGCCTACTGGACAGGTTCATGGAACGGCACAGCGTTCATCGCGGACAACGTCACACCGCAGTGGCTTGACTGGGGATGGGACTGGTACGCCGCCGTGACCTGGCCGGCCGTGGAAGCACCTGAGACCAAGCGCCTTGCCACCGCGTGGATGAACAACTGGAAATACGCGGCCCGCGACGTGCCCACGGACGTATCCGATGGTTACAACGGACAGAATTCCATCACGCGCGAACTCAGGCTTGAGCGCCAATCGGGTGGCTGGTACACCTTGCTCAGCGCCCCCGTTCAGGCGCTTTCCAACTACGTCACGTCCACCACCACCCTTCCGGATCGCAGCGTCAACGGCAGCTTCGTACTGCCGTGGGGTGGGCGGGCGTATGAACTGGAGCTCGATATCTCCTGGGACACGGCCGCGAACGTTGGGGTATCGGTGGGCCGCTCGCCGGATGGCGCGCGCCACACCAACATCGGGAAGTACGGTGCTGAACTGTACGTCGACCGCGCACCCTCGGACCAAAGCGGCTACGCACTGGCGCCGTACACGCGCGCTGCAGCACCCATCGACGCCAACGCGCGGTCTGTTCACCTGCGCATATTCGTTGACACGCAAAGTGTGGAGGTGTTTGTGAACTCCGGGCATACGGTGGTCTCCCAGCAGGTGCATTTCGCAGACGGCGACACAGGGATTTCCCTCTATGCCGACGGCGGCCCGGCCAACTTCACCGGAATCACCATCCGCGAGTTCGGGAACGCCATTTAAGGACCGTCCACCAAGGCGGAAAGTACGACGGCGACGCTCCAGCGGGCGGACGCGTCGCCGTCGTACGTCGCTGTCAGTTGATGGTTCCAGCCTTGACAACCGGGACGCTGCCACGACACTGATTGCATGTACAGGAACAGCCGTGTGTCCGCCCAGTTTTCGATGTCCCTCGACGGCTTCATTGCCCGCGACGATGACGGGATCGGCCCCCTATTCGACTGGTACGAGGCCGGAAGCGTTGAAACCTGGATGCCGGGACACCCTGTTCCGTTCCACCTCAGCGAGGCCGATGCTGCGTACTGGACCTCCCTTCCGCGCGAGGGCGCGTTCATCGCCGGCCGCCGAATCTTCGACATGACGAAAGGGTGGGGCGGGCATCCACCCAACGAATCGCCGACGGTGGTGTTGACCCACCGCGAACCCCCGGCGGATTGGCCGCCCATCAGGCGGGACGGCAGGCCCGTGCCGTTCGAGTTCGTCGCGGACCTGGAATCGGCATTTGATCGTGCTGCCGACCTCGCGGCAGGCGGAGAAATTGGCGTCGCGGGCGCGGACGTCGTTCAGCAGTGCTTGCGCCGCGGGCTGGTCGACGAACTGCGCGTGGACCTCGTGCCGGCACTGCTCGGGAGCGGCATACGGTGGTTCGGAGAGCTCGATGGTGACATCATGCTTGACGAGCCGGTGATCGTTCCGGGTAACCGGGTGACCCACTTGATCTACCGGGTACGTCGCTGAGGGCTCAGGTGTTGAGCTCAAGCATCAGTGCCGGCAGTTCGGCGGCCAGTTCGCGTGCCAGGAAACCCAGCGGGCCGAGCTTGCTGGCCAAACGGTCCGCCGCCGCAGCGTGAAGGTGGGTTCCCCAACAGGCGGCCTGCGCGTCGCTGGTTCCCCGCGCCCGCAGCCCGGCGACGGCGCCAGCGAGAACGTCACCGCTGCCGGACGTCCCCAGTCCGCCGTGCCCGGTGGTGATCTTCCAAAACTTCGCGCCGGCGCCCGACGGCTCGGCAATGACGCCCTGGCAGCTCACCACGGCATCAAACCGATCTGCCACGGCGGCAACATCGCGTTCGAGGTCTTTCACGTCCCGACCAGCAGCGCCGCGCCGGGCGTGGTCCGGGCCCCTCCGATCACCAGCACAGCTCCCCGCGAGTACTTGTCCTCGCCCGGTTCCGGCAACGGCCAGTCACGCAGCAGCGAGGGCGTCACCAGGATGGTGGCACCGGATTCACTGCGGGTGGACATTGGCGTCCCCTGCATGTTCGGTCACTGCCACTCCCTGCTCGGCCAGATGGTCAGCCACATTGAAACTCTCCAGTTCCCAGGGGCCCGCACCCGTAGGACGCACGTAACGGGTGATCGACGCATTCAGCACCGACGTGGTCGCCTGGATGGTCTCGGCTCCGGCCAAGCTCGCCTCTGTCGCGGCCACGTTGCCTTCGCTTTCACCGTGCCGGATCAGCAGCAACTCCACGGCACCGGCTTCCTGCACCGCGTCCGTCAGCCCGTCCTCGTTCACAAAGATCACTCCTCCGCGTGCGTTGCCGAATGCAGAACACTACCCACTGGGTACCCACCGGTCCAGAGAATAAACGCACGACGGCGATCGGGGAACCCTGTTCCCGGAACCCGCGGTGAAGTAGGTTGCTCGCATGGAGGACTCATATCAGGTCATCATTGCCGGTGCCGGATTCGCCGGAGTTGCAGCTGCCAAAGAACTTGGCCGCAAGGGTGTGCGCGTCTTGCTGATCGACTCAAACAACTACCACCAGTTCCAGCCACTCCTATATCAGGTAGCGACGTCCCAGATTGGCGTGTCGGCCATCGCCCGGCCGCTGCGTTCAGTTTTCCGCCGCTACAAGACGGTGAAAGTCCTGACCGCCAAGGTGGACACCGTCAATGCGGGAGAGCGGGCGGTCACAACTGCTGATGGCCAAACGATGCGCGCCGAAATCCTGGTTATTGCTGTCGGGGCCGTCCCGAACTTCTTCAACACCCCTGGGGCGGAAGAACTGGCTTTCCCGTTGTATTCCGTCACCGACGCCACCCGGCTCGGCACAGGCCTGACGCTGTTGCTGGACCAGGCGGACAGAAAGCCTGACGGTTCCGTGGATGTAGTAGTGGTGGGAGGCGGCCCCACTGGAGTTGAAACTGCCGGGGCAATGGCCGAGAACGTCAAGTACGTGGTTCGCAAATACTTCTCGCCGGAGCTCGCAGCGCGCTGCCGTGTGCACCTCGTGGACATGGTTCCCAGCGTGTTGAACATGTTCTCCTCAAAATCCCAGAGCTACGCAACAGAACACTTGAAGAAGGTGGGGGTCCAACTTCACATGGGAGTTGGTGTTACCGAGGTCCGCGCTGACGGCGTGACCTTGGCCGATGGGAGTTCCGTACCTGGCCAGATCGTGGTGTGGGCCGGAGGCCTGAAAGCGGGCGATCTTATTGCCGGCTCCGGACTGACCCAGGGGAGAGGGGGCCGCATTGACGTTGATACGGACCTGACTGCTCCGGATGTGGAGGGCGTGTACGTCGTCGGGGATTGCGCCAACATCACCGATTCCACGGGTGCGAAGTTGCCGCAGCTGGGGTCGGTGGCTCAACAGGCAGGTAAGTGGGCCGCATCAAACATCCTTGCGGATCTCAAGGGTGGGACCCGTACCCCGTTCCGATACGTCGACAAGGGGTACATGGCGATGATCGGACGGGGTGCCGCCGTTGCGGAGCTCGGCCGCAAACGGATCCAGTTGCAGGGCGTTTTTGCCTTCCTTTCATGGCTGTTGGTACATCTGGCCCTGTTGTCGGGCTTGCAACAAAAGATCCGTGCCCTGTTTTCGTGGCTCAACGGATACATCCTTCACAGCCCCGCTCAAGTGGTGGTCAGCGGGCCTATCGAAAAGGAAGGGCCCGAGCAGGCGGCCAGCGGGAAGCCATGATGTCACGTCCTTCGGGTCGAGGGTGTGCGCAAGCTGCGAAGATATGAGTAGGAATCCCGAACAAGGAGCATCATGACCCTCAAAGAACGCCTGAAGGCCGACGTCGTTGACCACATGAAAGCCGGAAACAAGATCGCGCTGACCACGGTGCGCAACGTGCTGGGTGAGATCACCACACGGGAGAAGTCGGGCAAGACCCCTGTGGAACTCGACGACGTGCAAGTGACGTCGCTGCTGCAGAAGGAAGCTGCGAAGCGCCGGGATACGGCCCGTATTTACACCGAGGCCGGCGAGGCGGACCGGGCGGCAGCCGAGGTGGCAGAAGCGGAGATCATCGAGGAATACCTTCCCAAGGCACTCACCCGGGAAGAAGTGGAATCCATCGTTGACGAAGCCATCGACGCCCTGAAGGCCGACGGCCAGGAACTTTCCATGCGTTCCATTGGGGCCGTCATGAAGCCCGTCACCGCCAAGGTAGCCGGTCGTTTCGACGGCAAGACCGTCAGCGAAATTGTGCGCGGACGCTTGGCCTAGAGCAACCCCGCAAACAGGTCAGTGTTTGGCGGCCGTTCGGGCCATCAAGGCCCGGAGGTCGTCGGCTACCTTGGCTACCTCGCGTTGGCGGGCGCTTCGGTGAGGCCTTGATTCATGGCCCGCCGGCCTGGCTTTAGGAGGAGTGGCACGGAGCTGCGGATCGCGACGGAACGCTGCGTCGCGTCCAATCTTGGGATCACGCACTGGGGCGTCAACGCTGACGGAGCCCTGCAGGGGATCGTGGAAGAGCGGAAGGTTCATGGTCACTGATCCTGACACATGCGCTCGCCCTCCGATATGGACAACCGCCCACGATCTACCCGAATGACTGTGCAGATGTCCATTCGGGCTGTAGCGCGTGCCTAGCCCCAGAGCGCCTTCTTGAGCAGCGCCCTCAGTTGCACATTCTCCTCGTCGGTCAATGCGGCGAGCTGCGTCTCCTCGCAAACTTCCAGCGCGGCCCGCGCCTTGTTGTGGATCCGCCGGCCCTCGGCTGTGGAGACGATGATCTTCGCCCGGCGGTCCTGCTTGCCCTGGGCTCGTGTGACCAGGCCGCGGTGTTCGAGATCGTCCACGAGGCTGACCACCTGGCTTGGGTCCAGGCTGAGGAAATCAGCGAGCTCCCGCTGCGTGGGTTCCAGCCCGCTGCACGCGAGAGTCAGCACGGAAAATGAGCGTTCCCTCAGTCCGTAATCCGCCAGCGCCTTGTTGTTCAGCAGCGAACCCGTGGCGTGCAGTTTGGCCAGCAACAGGCCCACATCACTGCCGATTTTTGCTGCGGCCAGGCGCGGGGTTTCCACTTCGGTGCTTTGCGGGCCCATGACAACTCCAATAGTAATGAAAAACAATCGTTGACTTTTTCAATGATCCGTATTCTCATTGATCATGACAAGGATCTCACGATGCTGTGGGATCGGCCCCACCGGCGTCAGCCGGTTACTGCATGCGAAGGAGCACGCCATGAGCTTGAACGGCAAGGTTGCAATCGTTACTGGGAGTGGGCAGGGTCTTGGACTCGCTTACGCGAGGGAACTCGCCCGCCGGGGTGCCGCCGTCGTGATTAATGACGTGAATGCTGAGACTGCGGCGGAGGCTGTTGCGCTGATTGAGGCCGACGGCGGTCGGGCTACGGCGGTGGTGGTTCCGGTGGGTTCGACGGATGCTGCGAAGGCGTTGGTGGCCGGTGCTGTGGAGGCGTTTGGCGGGCTGGACATTCTGGTGACGAACGCCGGGATTCTGCGGGACAAGAGCTTGTTGAAGATGACGGATGAGGATTTTGACGTCGTCATCAACGTCCACCTGAAAGGCACATTCACGTGTGTCCGTGAGGCGTTTGCGTACTTCAAGGAGAACAACATCCCCGGCCGGATCATCACGATTGGTTCGCCGACCGGCCAGCGCGGCAACTTTGGCCAGAGCAATTACGCCGCGGCGAAGGCCGGCATCGTCGGCATGGTGCGCACGTGGGCCCTGGAGATGAAGAGGGCCGGTGTGACGGTGAATTCGGTGATTCCGGTGGCGGCAACAGCAATGACCAAGACGGTGCCGTATTTCCAGAAAGCTGTCGAGGCTGACGAGCGTGGCGAGGCGATGCCGTCGTTCTTCCGTCACGATCTTGGTTTTGGAACGGCCGACGACGTTGCCGGGCTGATTGCCTTCCTCGCCTCTGATGAGGCCACCGGGATCACGGGCCAGGCGATTGGTGCCGGTGGTGACCGGTTGCAGGTCTGGACGCACCCGACCGCGGCGAGCACTGAGTACCGAGAGGGCGGCTGGAGCTACGAGGCGCTGCAGGAGAACGCCGGCTCGCTGTTTGGCGCAGAGGCGCTGCAGAGCTTCGGCGAGGAATTCCTGCCCTTGCCCGCGGAGTTGCAGCCCGAGCCGGCTAAATCTGAAGCGGTTCAGGCGCGCTGATCATGGCAGACCGTTACGAACTGGGCATCGACGCCTCCGGGCTGGATGCGATCGACATGCATGTCCATCTCGAGGTGGACAGTTGCGGGCATGGCTCACTCCCGGAGGCGTTGACGGAGGCGTCGGCGAAGTACTTCAAGGCCGAGGACCGGACACCGTCGCTGGACAGGATTGCGGAGGTGTACCGCGAACTCAACATGGCCGCCGTCGTTTTCACGGTGGATGCCCGGACGCAGCTCAAGCACGAACCGAACAGCATCCCGGAGCTGATTGCCGGGGCTGCGCGGAACAATGATGTGCTGATTCCGTTCGGCAGTGTGGACCCGCGGACGGGGGAGGACGCGATCGCCGGGGCCAAGCACCAAGCTGTTGAGCTCGGCGCCCGGGGTTTCAAGTTCCATCCCTCGTTGCAGGGCTTCGACCCGTCCAATGAAGCGTTCTACCCGTTGTGGGAGGCCCTGCAGGAGTTGGGGTTGCCGTGTATTTTCCACACGGGCCAGAACGGCATGGGGGCTGGTCTTCCGGGCGGGTATGGGATCAAGCTGGCGTACTCGAACCCGTTGTTGCTCGATGCGGTGGCTGCTGATTTCCCGGGCCTACAAATCATCATGGCCCACCCCTCGGTGCCGTGGCAGGACGAGGCGAACTCGATCGCGACGCACAAGTCCAACGTGTTCATCGACCTGTCCGGGTGGTCGCCGAAGTACTTCCCGGAATCCTTGGTGAAAGCCTCGAATTCGGTGTTGCAGGACAAGGTGTTGTTCGGCACGGACTTCCCGCTGATCACCCCGCAAAAGTGGCTGGGCGCATTCGCGGACCTGCCGCTCAAGGACGAGGTCCGTCCCAAGATCCTCAAGGACAACGCGGTCCGGCTCCTGGGACTGGGCGGCTTGGGATGAGCACCACGACGACAGCAACAGGTGTGGAGCAGCGGCTGTACTCCGTCGCCGACTGGTACGACGCCGAAGCGCTCCTGACCACCGAAGAGCGCCGGGTTTTGGGCCGCTTGCGGGACTTCCTGGAGACCGCGGCCAAGCCGTTGCTGGCCGAGTATTGGGAGCGTGGGGAGTTCCCTGAGCAGTTGGCCCGGCCGTTGATTGATCTTGACCTGATGGAGCCGGCCGAGCTGACCGTTGAGGCTCCCGCGCGGGGGATCTTCCACGGGTTCCGGAATTTCGAGCTCGCCCGCACGGATGCTTCATTGGCTACTTGGTTCAACGCCCAGTCTGGTTTGTTCCGGACCGCGATCCGCGTCGGTGCCTCCGAGGAGCAGCAGAAGGAATGGATGCCCAGGGTCCTGGACTTCTCCCTCAAAGGCGTTTTCTCGTTGACCGAACCGGACCATGGTTCGGACATCGCTGGCGGGCTCGCCACCACCGCCCGCTACGAACCAAGCCCAGGAACAGACCCCGACGGCGGAACTGGATCCGACGGCGGTAGCTGGGTTCTGGACGGTGCGAAGCGGTGGATCGGGGGAGCCTCCACGGCGGATGTGTTGTGTGTGTTCGCCCGCGATGTCGCCGACGGGCAGGTCAAAGCTTTCCTCGTGGACCGCACCGCTCCCGGGGTGTCCCTGGAGAAGATCCAGGGTAAAACTTCGCTGCGGATGATGCAGAACGCCCACATCACCCTGGACAGTGTCCGGGTTCCGGAGGGAATGCGCCTGCATAACGTGAACTCGTTTAAGGACGTCGCGGCGATGCTGCGGGCGATGAGATCCGATGTTGCCTGGATCGCCACCGGTATCCAGGCCGGGGCGTTCGAAGCCGCCCTGGCGTATGTGAGGGAACGGCAGCAGTTCGGCCGGTCACTGGGTTCGTTCCAACTGGTCCAGGAGAAACTGGCCCGCATGCTGGGCAACATCACCGCGAGTTTGTCGTTGGTGGTGCGGCTCACCGAGCAGCAGGGCTGGGGGATCTACCGGGACCAGGACTCGGCCCTGGCCAAAATGCAGACGTCCCTGATGATGCGCGAAACCGTCGCCCTCGCCCGCGAAGTCGTGGGCGGCAACGGCATCACCCTCGCCGCCGACGTCGCGCGTTTCCACGCCGACGCCGAGGCTGTCTATTCCTACGAGGGCACCCACGAAATCAACGCCCTCATCATCGGCCGCGCCCTCACCGGCGCCAGCGCCTTTACCAACTAAATCTCTTCACACAACACCACAGGAGGCAAAGATGCCCAATCTCATCGTCGATTTCGACACCCTGCTCACCATGTCCGGCAAGGACCTCGGCACCACCGATTACCGTGAGATCACCCAGCAGCAGATCAACCTGTTCGCTGACGCGACGGACGACCAGCAGTGGATCCACACCGACCCCGAACGCGCCAAGGACGGTCCTTTCGGCGCCCCGATCGCGCATGGTTTCCTCACCTTGTCCCTGATCATCCCGTTCTGGGGCGAACTCTTCGACGTCGACGGGGTCACCACCAAGGTCAACTACGGCCTGGACAAAGTCCGCTTCACCTCCCCGGTGAAGGTCGGCTCCAAAGTCCGCATGCAGGGCAGCATCGCCGAAGTCACCGAAGTCAAGGGCGGCGCCCAGATCAAAGTCAACGCCACCATCGAAATCGAAGGCCAGGAACGCCCCGCCGTCGTCGCCGAATTCCTCGCCCGCTTCTACAAGTAACCCGCTTTCCTTCGCTAAGAAACCCACCCCTCCTCTCCCAAGGAACAGCCATGTCAGGACACACTGCGCTCGCTACGTCGAGCACGACCGCAAAGCGCAAGGAAGCGCGCACGGTCATCTTGTCCAGCTATCTGGGCAGCACCATCGAGTTCTACGACTTCCTGCTCTACGCAACTGCGGCGGCGGTCGCTTTCCCCAAAGTGTTCTTCGCCGGTACGGACGAATGGGTGGGCGTCGTTGCTGCTTACGCCACGTTCGCTGCGGGCTACGTTGCCCGGCCTCTGGGCGGCATCATCTTCGGCCACTTCGGTGACCGCATCGGACGCAAGGGCATGCTCATCGTGTCCATGGCCATGATGGGCATCGCCTCCACCCTGATCGGCCTGATTCCGGGCGCCAACGTCATTGGCCCCTGGGGTGCCGTGATCCTGGTGGTCTTGCGGGTCTGCCAGGGAATCGCCGTCGGAGGCGAATGGGGTGGAGCCGCCCTGATGGCTTTGGAGCACTCGGATCCCAAGCGACGCGGTTTCGCGGCGTCGTTCGTGAACGCCGGAGCTCCCACCGGCGCGGTCCTCGGCACCGTTGTCATGGGGATCTTCTCAGCGCTGCCACAGGACGCTTTCCTGGCGTGGGGTTGGCGCGTGCCGTTCCTGTTGTCCTTCGTGCTCCTGATCGTGGGCATGTTCGTAAGGCTCAGGGTTTCCGAGAGCCCCATCTTCGCCGAGGCCGTGGCGAAGGAAAGTGCCCAGGGTACCAAGCGCAAGATCCCGTTACTCGAAGTCCTGAAGCGTCCCAAGGCACTGATCATGATCATGTTCGCCGGCGCCGCGGGCTTCGGACTGCAGGTAGTACTGCCCACGTTCTCCGTGACCTACGCGGTCTCCAAGGGCGCACCGCAGCAGGGCGTGCTCTATGCGTTCGCGGGTGCCTCGGCCATCTCCATCCTGTTTGTCCTCCTGGGAGGCCGGCTGTCCGACCGCTTCGGCCGCCGTCCGGTGATGGTCACCGGTTTGGCCTTGTTCATCCTCTACCTGTTCCCAATGTTCGGGATGCTCAGCTCCGGCAACATCGGCCTCATCTTCCTGGCCTTCACCGTGGCGCTCATTCTGCACTCATCCCTGTACGGACCCCTCGCTGCGTTCGTGTCAGAACAGTTCGGCACCACCAACCGCTACACCGGCGCGGCTGTCGGCTACCAATTGGCCACGCTGATCGGGGCGGGCTTCACACCCGGGATCGTCGCCGGCCTCTACAAGGACGCCGGCCAGAGCATCGTCCCCGTGGTGGTGTTCCTGTCGGTCATGTCGCTGGTGTCGATTGTCTTCATCCTGCTGACGCGGGAGTCTAAGAACAACGACCTTTCCACGGTCAGTTAGGAGTAGCGCACCATGGACAACAACGGAGTTGGATCCTGGCTGCACCGCCGCCGCGCCAAGTCGGGTGCCAAGACGGCGCTCATTTCCGGCAGTCATGTCCTGAGCTACGCCGAGCTCGCCGAACGGACCGATCAATTGGCGAACGCCCTCAGAGACAGGGGAGTGGCCAAGGGGGACCGGGTGGCCTATCTCGGCGAAAACCACCCCTCCTTCGTGGAAACCTTCTTTGCCTGCGGACTGCTCGGAGCGATCTTTGTTCCGCTCAACACGCGGCTCGCCGCCCCGGAATTGCAGTTCCAGCTGGAGGACTCGGGCGCCCGGCTCCTGATCAACGCTGATGCCCTGGAGGGTGTGGCGTCCGCGTCCGTGAAGGACACACTGGTAACCCACCGTCTTGTGGTGGCGCCCGACGGCGGCACTGCCGGTTCCGCTGTGGAGCTGCCGTCCGGCGTCGAGCAGTATGGCGAGGTGATCGCTGCAGCGGCCGGGATGCCGCTGGATCAGGCCGTAACCCTCGACGACGGCGCCATGATTCTTTACACCTCCGGCACCACCGGCAAGCCCAAGGGTGCGCTGTTGACGCATGGCAATATCACGTGGAACTGCTTCAACACGGTGGTGGACATGGATTTGAACCGCAACGATGTTGCGCTCATGATTTCGCCGTTGTTCCATGTGGCCTCCCTGGATATGGGCCTGCTGCCGATGCTGCTCAAGGGCGCCACAGTGGTGCTCGAAACCAAGTTCGACCCAGGCCGCGTCCTCGAGCTGATCGGGCAACACAAAGTCACCACCCTCAACGGAGTGCCAACCACCTTCCAGATGCTCTGCGATCATCCGGAATGGTCGACGGCGGACCTCGCCTCCCTGGATAAGCTCACCTGCGGCGGTTCTGCCGTTCCGCAACGGGTGCTGGACGCATATGAGGAGCGCGGCATTGGTTTTACGAGTTGTTATGGCATGACCGAAACCGCGCCCGGCGCGACGATGCTGCCCGTGTCCCGCTCCAAGGAAAAGGCTGGCTCTTCCGGTTTGCCGCACTTCTTCACGGATGTTCGGATTGCGGATCCCCTGGGCGGTGTTGCTGCCCTAGGCGCGGTGGGGGAGATCCAGATTTCCGGCCCCAACGTCATCAAGGAGTACTGGAACCGGCCGGAGGCCACCGCGGACAGTTACGCTGACTCTTCCTGGTTCCGTTCGGGGGACATGGGCCACCAGGACGAAGAAGGCTTCCTGTTCGTCTCGGACCGTATCAAGGACATGATCATTTCCGGTGGCGAGAACATCTACCCGGCCGAGGTGGAAGCAGCCATCGCGGACCTGCCTGCTGTGGGGAGCGTGGCCGTGATCGGAGTTGCCGACGACAAGTGGGGTGAAGTTCCCCGGGCCATCGTCACTTTGCGTGAGGGTGCCACTCTCACGGAGGAGCAACTGCGCTCGCATCTGGAGAGCCGGCTGGCCAGGTACAAGATTCCCAAGTCCGTGGTGTTCGTGGAGGAGATGCCGCGCACGGCCAGCGGGAAAATCCGGAAGATGGACCTGCGGAAGCACTACGCCCAGTGACCACCTTTCCGGAGCCACCCGCGCTGACGTTCCTCGCAACGTTGGACGTCCAGGTGGGGGCGCCGATTGATGTCGGGGTAACGCCCCAGGGGCATCGGCGGATCATTCCGATTGTTGGCGGGACCGTAGCCGGCCCTGGATTCAACGGACGCGTGTTGCCCGCCGGCGCTGACTACCAGGTCCTCCGCAGCGCCGAACTGACCGAATTGGACGCCAGATATGCGGTGGAACTTGATGGAGGAGCCGTGGTCCATGTCCACAACCTGGCTCTCCGGTTTGGGGCTGCGGAAGACATCGCCCGGCTCAACCGTGGCGAGGACGTGGACCCCGCGCTGATCTACTTCCGTTGCACTCCACGGTTTTCCACCGCAGCCCCGGAGTTGAACTGGCTGAACCACGTGGTCACGGTGGGAAATGGGCGTCGCCGTCCGGGTTCGGTGGAGATCGACGTCTTTACGGTCGCCTGAAGAGCTTCGGGAAAAGAGGAAATGTTGGAGCGTTTTATGGCGACATATTCCGTTACTGGGCTAAATCGGGGTTAATTTCATCCAACGAACTGCCTAATTGGCGCGGGGGGCATTACGATGGGCACGACTCATCACTGAGTACGACCCATCTCAATGATTCACACCTACCCCGGGGGAAATACCAATGACCAGCTATCCTCAACAACCGCAACAGACCCAGCCCTATGCAGCAGAGGCCGGCGAGCCGCCGCTGTGGGCTCCGTACTATGGCGCACCGATCGGTGCCGCCGTTAAGCGTTTCTTCAAGAAGTACGCCGACTTCACCGGCCGCGCGAGCCGCAGCGAATACTGGTGGTGGACGCTGGTTTCGGTCATCGTCAGCTCGGTCTTCAACATCCTCGCAGGAGTTGTTGGAGCCGCCGGTGCAACCGTTAGTGACTCAGGCACGGTAGTCCTGGGTGGTGGAGCATACGTGTTCTACGCACTCCTCGGCATCTGGGGCCTCGCTACGATCGTCCCGTCCATCGCGCTGCTCATCCGCCGTCTGCACGACGGAAACTTCAGTGGACTGCTTGCTCTGCTCATCCTGATCCCGGGTCTTGGAGCGCTGGCAGTATTCGTCTTGGCACTCCTGCCGTCCAACCCGGCCGGTCAGCGTTTCGACCAGCCCAAGGCTGCATAGCAACAGGAGAATCACCATAAAGGGGCGGCACCACGTGTGCCGCCCCTTTTGCGTGCCCTGTGCCTGCTTCGGACCGCCCCGTGAAATGCTGTGACTGACGCGGACCGATCCCCAACGACGAGGAGTGCCATGTCCAGCCCTTCACCGATGAGGCCCAGCCCTTCACCGATGCGGCCCAGCCCTTCACGCATACGGGCCGTCAAGCGCTGCGCCGTGGTGGGCGGCGGAATCATCGGCGTTGCGGTGGCCAGGGAGCTCGCCACCAAGCTCGACGGCGCCCGGGTCACCGTCTATGAGAAGGAAGACCGCCTCGCTGCTCACCAGACCGGCCACAACTCGGGCGTGGTCCATGCCGGCCTCTACTACGAGCCCGGCGGGCTGAAGGCGCGGTTGTGCCGCAGGGGAGTGGAGTTGCTGCAGGAATTCTGCGCCATGAAGAACCTTCCCTACGAGGCCTGCGGCAAGCTGGTCATCGCCCAGACGCCTGAGGAATCAAAGCGGCTGGACAGCATCTTCGCCCGCGCTACGGCCAACGGCGTGCCGGGTGCGCGAATGCTGCACGGTGACCAAATACGCGAGGTGGAGCCGAACGCCGTCGGACTTTCTGCTTTGCACTCTCCGGAAACCGCGATCGTCGACTATACGGCCATTACCCAGGCGCTCGCCGACGACGTCCGCGCCATGGGCGGAACGATCCGGCCTGGGCAGGAGGTGACAAGGCTTGAACAGCAAGGCAGTGGGGTGGTGGTTCATACGAAGGGCGGGCGGGATCACTATGACCTCGTTGTGGCTTGCGCGGGCCTCCAGTCCGACCGTCTCGCCGAGGCAACCGGCGAGCCGGCCACCCCGCGGATCGTGCCGTTCTTCGGGCAGTACTACCTTTTGGGCCAGGAAGCCCGGGACCAGGTGAAGGGCTTGATCTACCCTCTGCCAGACCCCAGGCATCCGTTCCTGGGTGTGCACCTCACCAAGCGCATCGACGGTGAGATGATGCTCGGGCCGAATGCGTTTATCTCGTTCGGCCGTGAATCCTACGCGTGGAATGAGGTGAATTTTTCCGACATCCTGAATTACGCGCTTTTCCCGGGGTTCTGGAATTTTGCCCGCCAGAACGTGCCCTCTGCCGTCCGTGAATTCCGGACCGTCGTGAGTAGGAAGAAGTTCATCCGGGAAGCGATGCGCTTTGTTCCCTCGCTGGAGGGCGCCGGCATCCTCCCCGGAACGCGCGGCGTCCGGGCCCAGGCCATGAACGGTGACGGTTCGCTGGTGGATGACTTTGTGATCGCACGACGCCGGGACACGGTCTTGGTGCGCAACGCGCCATCGCCGGGGGCAACGTCGTCGATGGCCATCGCCGAGTACATCGTGGAGCAGGCGCTGCAGGACTGATTGGCGCCAGAGTTAACAAGCCTGTGACCCAGCAGAAACGGCGCCCACATCAGGGCTGGATACGGTTGCGGCATGATCGCATCACTGGCCTCCCTGGCAACCCGCATCGGCACCACCCTGGCGGCGTGGATCGAGGCGGCCTATGTTCTGGATTGCGTGGACCCTTCAACGGAGGAAGACGCCGGAGCGGGGTACGGAGCCAGAAGCGATCTGACCTGGCTGCCGGCACTTAGCGGCGTCACGGTAGCCAGTGCACGAGCCATCCAATCGCACGCGGAAAGGCCCCGTATTTAGCGCTGGAACCAGCTCGAAAAGCTGCAGTATGTTGCGTTGGGCACACTATTCGTTTATCGCGGGTAGTATGCCCTAAACTGCTTCACTGAGGTGCCGGTATAGGCACTATGCAGCAACGAAAGCGAACCTTCAATGGCTACTGATTACGACGCCCCGCGCAAGACAGAAGAAGAGTCTCCCGCCGAATCGCTTGAAGCCCTTCAGGCATCCCGTGGGAACAGTGCGCAGACTGCAGTGATCGACGTCGAGGAAAACGATACCGCCGAAGGAATCGACCTTCCTGGCGCCGACCTTTCCGGTGAAGAACTGACTGTCATTGTGGTCCCGGAACAGTCCGATGAATTCACCTGTGGTTCCTGCTTCCTTGTCCGCCACCGCTCCCAGATTGCGCTGGAAAAGAACGGCCTGAAGTTCTGCAAGGACTGCGAGGGCTAAGTAACGCCAGGGTCTCGTTATCTTCGATCACGAAAAAGTGCGCGGAGACCTTTAAAACAGCCGCGGAATGCGGCTGTTTCCGGCTTTCGACGACCCTCCTGTGATCACTGGACAGCGCGCTTAACGGTTGCGCGCCGAAGCGGCCACAACCCGTTCAAACCCCGCATGCGCTCCTACAGTTGAAGTATCAACTTCGCCTGAAGGGGGCACAAAAAATGAGGAAACTAGGAGCGGGTTTGGCAGCCGTCCTGGCAGCTGCCGGACTCGGTCTGGCGGCACCGGGGCCGGCCTCGGCAGCGCCATATTGCGGAATCGCGTGGGGTTCCTTGGCCAAGGCCGATCCCGACATGAGTTCCGCCAACGTCACGAACGTCCGCACCGGCCAACAGCCGTGTTTCGACCGTTTGGTGATTGACATGACCGGCAAAGTGGCTGGCTATTCGGTGCAGTATGTGCCGGTGGTGGTGCAGGACGCCACTGGCTATCCCATCCCGGTTCTCGGGGACGCTGACCTGCAAGTAGTGGTAACGGCACCCTCCCACGACCAGTACGGCCAGCCCACGTACCTGCCTGCAGCCAAGGCAGAGCTCTCCAACGTGTCGGGCTACCAGACGTTCCGTCAGGTGGTCTTTGCGGGCAGCTTCGAGGGCACCACGAGCATCGGCTTGGGCGTCCGTGCCCGGCTTCCGTTCCGGGTGTTCACCTTGGACGGGCCCGACGGCGGGTCCCGCCTGGTGGTGGACGTCGCCCATCGCTGGTAGGAGGTTCGGCCACTGCTCGCCACAACGCGGGAAGTCCGCCACAACGCGAGAAAGCGGCCAGTTCGCCGGAGACTTCCCTGCGAACGGGCCGCTTTCCCACGAACTCGACGCAGGCGTACCGGGGGGGGGGCGTCTATTCCGGTACCACCAGGGCCGGGGTGTCCTTCCGGATGGTCTCGCCGCGGAAGAAGCCCGGGCGGACACGGGACATGATCAGCATGACCACGGCACCCAACGCCAGGATCCCGATGCCGAGCACGAACACGAGCCCCACTCCGAAGATCTCCGAGCCGCTGCCGAACTCCGGAGCCCAGCTGTCAACGGCGGTCTGCAGGAAGACCACGAACAGGCCTACGCCACCCAGCAGCGGGCAGACGAGCCGGAAGAAGAAGTTCCGGGCGCTGGAGAACACGCTGTTGCGGAAGTACCAAACACAGGCAATCGCCGTCAGCCCGTAGTAGAAGCAGATCATCAAGCCCAAAGCCAGGATGGTGTCGTTAAGGACGTTCTCGCTGATCACGTGCATCACTGCGTAGAAGCCCGCCGACAGGACGCCGGCCGCAACGGTGGCGAAGCCCGGCGTCGAGAACTTCTTGCTCATGTGGCTGAAGCGCTCGGGCAGGGCGCCGTAGTGCGCCATGGCCAGCAGGCTGCGCGACGGCGAGGTGAACGTGGACTGCAGGGAGGCGGCGGAGCTGGACAGCACCGCCAGGGACATGAGGATCGCGAAGGGACCCATGACCGGGGAGGCGAGTGCCGTGAAGACGTTGGCATGGTTGTCGGCGTTGTTCAGGCCGATTCCCGTATCGCCGACTCCGGCAAACATCATGGTGGCGATGGTGACCAACAGGTAGATGCCCAGGACGATCACTGCGGTCAGCGTGCCTGCAAGGCCGGCCGTCTTCTTGCCGTTGGCGGTTTCTTCGTTCACAGTGAGGCAGACATCCCAGCCCCAGTAGACGAAGATCGACAATGAGATGCCGGCCGCGATCTGGCCGAAAGTCTCGATCTTGGTGACGTCGAACCAGTCCCAGCTGAACGGAACAGCGGTCTCGGAGGTGGACCAGTTGGCGAAAGCCATAGCCACGAACAGTCCCAGGACCAGCAGCTGGAAGCCCACCAAACCGTACTGGACGATCTTGGTGGTGTGCAGTCCGCGGTAGCTGATCCACACCGCCAGGGCCACGAAGACGAAACATGTGGCAACGTTCAGGAGTTTGTCCGAAGCGAGGTCGGCGAGCTCGGGTGAGCCCGTGGCCTGCGCCAGGAACAGGTAGAAGAAGTCCACGGCGACGCCCGCGAGGTTGGACAGCACAATGATGTTGGCCGCGAGCAGGCCCCAGCCACCCATCCAGCCCACCCAGGGGCCGAATGCCTTGGTGACCCAGGTGAACGTGGTGCCGCTGTCCGGGGAGTCCGCGTTGAGCTCCCGGTACGCGAGCGAGACCAGGATCATCGGAATGAACCCGATCAGGAAGATGACGGGTAGTTGCAGCCCGACTTCGTTGACTGTCGGGCCAAGGGCGCCCGTTAGTGTGTACGCCGGAGCGATGGTTGAAATGCCAAGAACGACGACGGCGAGGAGCCCCAACTGCCCCGTCTTCAGTCCTTTGCCGCTGATGTCGTGCGACTTCGCAGCGTCACTGCCGCTGCGGCGGATTGTCTGGCTCATGAGAGGCCCTTTCTAGATGGCCGAAGGCTGTTGCTGCGTAATGCAGTGGATGCGGCCGCCCCGGGCGAAGAGTTCCGGCGTGTCAACACTGACCACGCGGCGTCCGGGGTAGGCATCGGCGAGAATGCGGAGCGCTTTCTCGTCCATGGGGTCGTTGAATCTGCAGGCGATGACGCCGCCGTCTCGGACGGCATGCGCCAAGAGCTCACGCGGAGGCTCCTTTGGATAGAGGTCCGTGCTTGTGCTTGTGCGGTGCCGCGCGGTGCGTTGGGGTGTGGGCTCCCCGTTTGGTACGGGCCAGGAAAGTCGGGGCTTCCAGGCTGGCAATTTCAATCATGGGGGCAAGTACTCCGTGAGACGACAGTCACTAAATGAATAGCGTTCATTTAGTATGACCGGAGTCACGCTTCAGCGCAAGGAGCGGGCAGAATGCCATGCATTTATGACTGGTCTGGGTTGGGCTGCGGGTGGAGCCGCTCCCGGCTCGAGGGTACGGCCTGCGTGGGGCGGCATCTCAACCAGTCCCGTGCCCCGCACTATGGGTGGGTTCGACTGCCGAGGGGCGGCATCTCGGCTCTTTGCCGACGGAACCAACGCTCATCGAGCTGGGCTCCCTCATGTCTTGGGGCAAGTTTTCCACATAGGGAAGTTGGGGCCTGATGGTGCTACGTGCCGGCTGGAAGAGTTGAGGCATGGAGCAGATTCGAGCCACTCAGACGCCGTCAGGCACGGCTCTCGCTCGCGCCCAACGGCCGCCGTCCAGGGGATCCGGACCTCGGGTTTCTGACCTCATCACACTCCTGGGCGCAGTCCGCCTCGGCGCCGACAGCGGGGAGCTGATCGATCAGATCCGCGGGTTGGAGAATCTGAAGTCCGCCGTCACCGGGTTGCAGGCGAGGATCGCGGTGGCTTTCGATCTGGCACAACGGCAAGAGCAGGCCGAGGCCGGTGTGCCCGTGTCCGAGCGGGGTAAGGGTGTCGGGGCGCAGGTGGCGTTGGCTCGGCGGGAGTCCCCGAATCGTGGCTCCCGACTCCTGGGGATGGCCAAAGCCCTGGTCATGGAGATGCCGAGGACTCTGGCGGCGCTGGAGTCAGGGGAGTTGAATGAGTGGCGGGCGACGCTGCTGGTCAGGGAAACGGCGTGCTTGTCTGTGGAGGACAGGTGTGCGGTGGATGAGGAACTCGCCGCGGACACCGGAACTTTCGACGGCGCTGGGGATCAAGCGATCATTGCCGCGGCGAAAGCGGCCGCGTACCGGCGTGATCCGCGGTCGGTGGTGAAGCGTGCCTCCCACGCTGTCACCGAGCGGACCGTGAGTCTTCGTCCGGCGCCGGACACCATGACGTACCTGACTGCGTTGCTGCCCGTCGCGCAAGGGGTCGCGGTCTATGCCGCGCTCACGCGTCGGGCTGATTCTGCCCGTTCGGCCGGTGATCCCCGGAACCGGGGCCAGATCATGGCCGACACCCTCGTCGAGCGCATCACCGGTACACCGGGAGGGATCTCAGGGATCAACCTGGACCTCGTCATGACCGACCGAACCCTCTTCCAGGGCGATGCCGAACCCGCACGCGTGAAGGGCTACGGAATTGTCCCAGCAGGGTGGGCCCGGAAACTGGTCGGCGCGGGAGAAGCGGCATCACCAGGACACAGGCCAATAGCAGGCGTCGAACCCGCACCACGCCAAAAGCGACCGCCGGTCCCAGACCCCTCGCTACGGCAGAGCTTCGGATCATCGCCAGACCGGGATGTCCCGCGGGTTAGGGATGCCCCGCCGGAGCAGGATCGCGAGTTCCAGGTCTGGCTTCGCCGGCTCTACACTGCACCGGCCACGGGAGACCTCCTGACCATGGATTCCAAAGCCAGGCTCTTCCCACCCCGGCTCAGACGCTTCATCGAAACCCGTGATGACACCTGCCGCACCCCCTACTGCGACGCGCCCATCCGCCATATCGACCACATCGTGCCCTGGCACGCCGGAGGCACCACCACCCTGGCCAACGGGGCCGGACTCTGCGAAGCCTGCAACCACACCAAAGAAAACACCGGCTGGAGCGCCAACACCGTGTCCGGGGACGTCCATACCGTGGAATTACGCACGCCCACGGGGCATGTGTACCGTTCCAAAGCCCCGCCGATGCCGGGCCCTGGCACTCTTCGCGCCACCGCTCCAATGTCCGAGTCGCCTGAGATTTTCGTCAGCTGAACCTGAAGGCTCAGGGCTTATTTAGCGGCCCAGTATCTAGCGGCCCGGTGATTAGTAACCCAGTGTCGGCAACGTCAGGATTTCGGCTCCGTCGTTGGTGATGGCGATGGTGTGCTCGCTGTGGGCTGTCCGGCAACCCGTCACGCTGCGGAGCGTCCATCCGTCGGCGTCGGTGACCAGTTGTGCGGTGTCGGCCATGACCCAGGGCTCGAGGGCCAGCAGCAAACCGGGACGCAGCTTGTAGCCGCGGCCGGGCCGTCCCATGTTTGGGACGTGGGGATCCTGGTGCATGGTCGACCCGATGCCATGGCCACCGAACTCGGTGTTGACGGGGTAGCCCGCCTCGCTCAGGACTGCGCCGATGGCGTAGGAGAGGTCTCCGATCTTGGCGCCGGGGCGGGCTGCTGCAATTCCGGCGCGCAGGGCTCGCTCGGTCACCTCGATCATCGCCACGCTCTCCGCCGGCCTCGATTCGCCCACGATGAAGCTGATGGCAGAGTCGGCTGCGACGCCGTGGAGGGAGACGGCGAGGTCGAGTGTCAACAGGTCGCCGTCGGCAAGTGCGTAGTCCCGGGGCAACCCGTGCAGCACGGCATCGTTGACGCCTGTGCAGATGTAGTGGCCGAAGGGACCCCGTCCAAAGGAGGGTGCGTAGTCGACGTAACAGGAGACTGCTCCTGCCTCGAGGATCATGGACTTTGCCCACTGGTCGATGTCCAGGAGGTTTGTGCCCACAGTGGTACGGCCCTTCAAGGTGTGCAGAATGTTGGCGACCAATGCCCCCGTATCCTTTGCGCGGACAAGCTCAGCGGGGCTGAGGATTTCGATCATTCGGCGCCTTTCGTTCATGTGAGACCAATAACTATCCCGGCCATATTATCCCGGTATTACAATTGGAGCCATGGTCAGGCTGCCGCTTACTCCCGCAGAGGCCGAGCGTGGACAACGCCTCGGTGCTCTGCTGCGTCGCGCCCGGGGCGGGCGATCCATGTTGGAGACCGCCCTCGATGCCCGGGTCTCGCCGGAAACGCTCCGAAAGATTGAGTCGGGCAGGGTGGCTACGCCGGCTTTCCCAACCGTAGCTGCGATCGCCGACGTCCTTGGGCTTTCCCTTGACGAGGTATGGGCCGAGATCAACCAACCCGACAAGGGCGTAGATGCTGAAGGCTCTCGACGAAGCGCCCGCGAATGGCTCGCCTCCTAGGCTTTGTGGCAGACGCCTCAGCGCTTGGGGCGGGCCCGAACATGAAGTCGCTCGCCTTGCTGGCCAAATAGTGTGAGGAGTTCCACCGGTTCCGAGGTGGCACTCGTAAACCAGTGTGGAGTGCGGGTGTCGAATTCCGCCACCTCGCCCGGTTTCAAAATGAAGTCGCTGTCGCCAAGCACTAAGCGCAGCTTTCCGTTGAGGATGTACATCCAGTCGTAACCTTCGTGCGATTGCGGCTCCGGAATCTCCTTGCCTGTGCCACTCTTGAGCACCATCTTGAACGCCTGGATTCCGCCGGGTCGCCGAGTGAGGGGGAGGGCGGTGCCCCACTCGTGAACGTGTGGTTTGAGGTGGATGCGGGGATCACCAGTCTCCGGGGCGTCGATCAACTCTTCGAGCGGGACTTGATGGAGCCGCGCGATCGGGAGCAGGAGTTCCAGGGTGGGTTTGCGCTGGCCTGACTCCAGCCTCGAAAGCGTACTGACGGAGATGCCGGTTGCCTCCGAAGCTTCCGCAAGCGTCACGTTGCGCTGTGTCCGCATCGTGCGCAGGCGGGGACCGACGGCGTCGAGCATGGTGCTGAAATCTGTAACCATTCCTCCAGTTTGCCATAGCGGCAAAAATACTTGCTGATACTGCCGAGTGTCCCGAACCATGGAAGAAAGCGGTACGGAGCCGCTTGAGACATGTGGAGGCACCGTGGGTGAAGAATTGAACAACAGCCAGATGGTCGAGCAATACGACGTCGTAGTGGTGGGAGGTGGCGCAGCTGGGTTAAGTGCGGCGGTCACCCTGGGGAGGGCATTGCGCTCGGTCCTGGTCATCGACGCCGGCGAGCCCAGGAATGCGCCGGCGGCCGGGGTGCACGGTTTCCTGTCCCGGGATGGCATCAATCCCATGGAACTGCTGGCGCTCGGACGCGCTGAGGCGCGGCAGTATGGGGCCGACCTCGTGGACGGCATCGCAGTTGCAGCGAGGACGACGGCGGATCCCGGCTCAGGCGCGGAGCTCGCGTTCGAGGTGGACTTGGCCGATGGCCGGACCGTGGCCGCACGCCGCCTGCTGGTCAGTACCGGGCTGGTAGACAAACTGCCCGACATCGATGGCATCAGGGAGCGCTGGGGAAGGGATGTTCTGCACTGCCCCTACTGCCACGGCTGGGAGGTCAGGAACAAGGCGATTGGAATTCTGGGTTCGGTGCCCATGGCGCTGCACCAGGCCCTGCTCTTCCGCCAGTGGAGCCCCAACATCACCCTGTTCCTGAACGACATTGTGGAGCCGACGGAAGAGGAATGGGAACAACTTGCTGCCCGTTCCATCACGGTGGTGGACGGCAAGGTGCGGTCCCTGGACGTGACCGATGACGTCTTGTCCGGCGTTGTCCTGGCATCAGGGAAAATGATCCCCGTGGAAGCTGTCGTTACAGGGCCTCGACTACAGGCGCGCTCGGCCGTGCTGGAATCGCTGGGCATCGCATCAGTGGTTCACCCGATGGGCGTGGGGACCCATGTCGAGGTGACGCCACAGGGCGCGACGTCGATGCCGGGTGTGTGGGCGGCGGGCAACGTCTCCGACCTCACCGGTCAGGTGATGGCGTCGGCAGCTTCGGGCGTCATGGCAGGGGCAGCCATCAATGCCGATCTGATGGTTGAGGAGACGAGGTTGGCTGTGGATGCGGCCCGACTCTCAGCCTTGTCACGATAACGGTCCAAGTCCGTGGCAGCCTCTTCTTCGACCACTGGGACCCGGCGGTGGTGAGCTGGTTGGGCAACCGCCGCGACAGCTGACCAGAAAACAGTCGGCTTGTGGCGTTCACGAGAGGACGATTAAGGGACAGCAGTTGGAGGAGGTTGGTATGTGCTGCGCGCACTACGACGACTTCGAGCGGCGCACGAAGAAGGACTCCGCGCGCAAGCCCGAGACGCACACGTTTGATGCAAGCAAAGATGAAGCACCCGCAGGGAAGCGTCCGCAGACAGAAGGAACACTGTGGACTTTCCTTGCCCGCCGTCGCAGGGAATTTGAGGTTTCAGAACCGAAGATCGACCGCATCCGCGAGAAGGTTTAGGCATTCACAGGCACAGTCATGGAAGCTGGACCTGCTCGAACAAAAGGGTGAAGGGGGGGGGGGGGGCGGGCCCGGGCCCCATTGGGGGGGGGGGGGGGGTTTTGGTTTAAAACCACGGGGGGGTTGGGCGGGGCCGGGGGGGCGGCCGCCCCCCCGGGGGGCGGCCCCCGGGG
>NZ_JAJOHP010000036.1:0-50838 GCF_021109375.1 Arthrobacter sp. AK01 | reverse complement strand
CCCCGCCCCCCCTCTGCCCCCCGGGGTGCCCGTCACCCCGCCCCCCCTCCCGCGCCCCCCCAAACACCCCCCCCCCCCGGGGCGGGGGGGGGGCCCCCCCGGCCTGGGGTGTGTGAGTCTTTGCGCTTTTGCGCCCGTCTCTCGGGCTACCTGTTGCGATGGTGTGCAAGGCGCAATCCCCACGCCGGCCGATCAATGATGCCGGCAGCCTTTCGGGCAATGATGCTTACATGATGCCGGTTGGTACCAACAAGGCCCACGCAAGTGCGGGTGCCACCAGGACTACTCCGCCGGCGTACATCATGAGCTGCTTGTAGACGCGCTGACGGTCGTCTTCGCGGGCGTTCGCCACCACCAGGGCGCCGTCGGTGGAAAACGGCGAAACATCGACGACGGTTGCGGCGATGGCTAGGGCGGCCACCGTTCCCGACGCACTGAGTGAGCTCGTTGCCAGCAGGGGACCAGCCAAGGGGATGAAGGCGGTCAGAAGTGCGGTGGACGAGGCGAAGGCCGAGCCGACGCCGATGACGTAGCAGAGCACCAGGGCGATCAGGAGCGGTGCGCCGAGTGCAAGGGCTTGCTCGGCGAGGGTGTCGATGACCCCTACGTGTTGCAGCAGGGAAACGTAGGTGATCATTCCGGCTACGAGCAGGACGGTTGACCAGGAAATTCCGCCGATGAAGGTCCGGTGTTCCTTGATGTTGACCAGTGCCAGCAGGAGCCCGGCGGAGAGGGCCACGAAACCGATTGGCATGTGGAAACCCAGGGCGCAGACCAGCATGGCGACGATGAGTGCCAGGGTGAGGATCTGCTGGCCGTGGGGCCGGGTCTTGCGTGTCTCCAGATCGGCGTGCTGGCCCGTGGCGCCGTCGCGGAGTTTTCCCAGGAGGGCGAACAGCACCACGGTCGCGACTGACAGGATGAGGTTCACGGTGAAGCTGGAAGCGAAGAGGGCGCCTTGGGAGATCGGGAAGCCGTTCTTCACCGCGATGTCGTGGACCAGGACTCCGGCGACAGAGAGTGGGGAGAAGCCGCCTGCATGGGCTCCGTTGATAATGAAGGCGCCCATGAGGACGGGGTGGATGCGTGATTCGTAGGCCAAGCCGATGGCGGCAGGGGCCAGCAATGCGACGGCGGCGGGGGAGAACGTGCCCAACGCGGTCAGCGACGCTGCCAGGAGGAAGAAGACCCACGGCAGTAACAACGTCTTGCCGCGCACAAGCCGGACGCAGTTCTGGACAATGATGTCGATGGTCCCGTTCCGCTGGGCCATGCTGAAGAAATACGTGACGCCGATGATAGTGATCACGATGTTGGCGGGGAAGTCGGCCAGGATCTCCTTGTCGGTCATGCCGAGCATGAAGTAGCCGACGCCGAAGGAGGCTACGAGTCCCATCACACCGATGTTCAAGGGCCATTTGGTGGCGACGACAAACATCACCACGAGGATGACCAGCGGGATGATCTGGGTGGCGGTCATGGTCGGCTCCGATTCCGGGGTAGCCGCCGGGTTGAAGATGGCACCCCCGAACAGGATGGCAACCAGACCCAGGATGACGGAAGCGGCAACCGTTATCAGCAGGATACGGCGGCGGTTAATGGGTCGCGGGGAACGTTCTTCCCGGATGTCGCTCTCTGCCTCGGGAGCTGGTTGGTAAATAGTCTTAGCCATGGTGGTTTCTCCTCATCGAGTGGCTGTTGCTAGTGAGGCTTCGACTGCGTTGCCGAGAGTCTCCGGGAGGTGGATGATGCTGGTCGCGATGGTGCGGGCTGTGCGGTCCACGCCCACCAGAAGGGTCCCTTCGTGTTCCTCGCTCCAGGTTTCGATGACCCCGGCAGGTGTCCTGAGTCTCAGGACTGCTTCCGATGTGCTGCCTGTAATGGTGTTGAGCACAGTGCCGGGCGTTCGGGCGGCGAGAGTCAGGGCAATGCTGCCGGTGATGGCCAGGGCAGGATGCGGTTTACCCATGGAGAGCATCATGACGTTGACGTCGTCTTCTGCGTCCGGCCCCGTAGGGGGTCCGACGATTGCAAGCTTGGGGACTGCCCGCGCGGCGTCAGCGGGCGTTGCCGCCATTCCCATGCGGACTGCGGCCTGGCGACGGATAAGATCCAGGGTGTCCAACTGCAGTTCAACGCCGGCCTTCCATGTGTCGAAGCGGGCGGTGTCCAGCCCCAACTCTTCGGCGCGGACAATCACGACTGGTGCTCCGGCGTCGACCATCGAGACGGTCCAGCTTGTTCCGCCGGCCACGAGTGTGTCGGTTGCTGCGCCGGTGGGCAGCAGTTTTCCCGTGGTCTTGCCGGCAGGATCCTGGAAGCCGAGACCTACTCTGTATCCGGGAAACACGACGCCGGGCATCTGCGCATCCGGAACGATCGGCAGGGCGCCGGCTGGAGTTGAGACCCGCTGAATGATGATCTGGCCGGTGTTGGTGTTGCGTGTGACGATGCGCGTGGAATCGCCGGTGGGCACAACCCACCCTTTTTCGATGGCGTAGAGACCCACAACTGCCGAGCAGTTGCCGCAGTTGCTGCCCCAATCGACAGCGGCCTCTTCGATCCCCACCTGGGCGAAGGTGAATTCGACGTCGACGTCCTCTACTGCAGATCGGCTGAGGATCATTGCTTTGCTTGTAGTCGAGGTAGCTCCGCCCACTCCATCAATTTGGCGGGAATCCGGACTCCCGAAGAGCCGGGGCAGGAGATCATCGAGTTTGGTGTGTGCCTTATCCAGATGGTCCGTTTCAAAGACCCAGCACTTACTGGTGCCTCCGCGCATCCATTCGGCTTCTATCTTCATGGTGTTCCCTGCTTCCCGTGGCTCTTAGTGAATCTGTGGCCTATTACGAGGATGATGCGGATCACATATGAAGACAATGTTGGATAGGTTAGGGGGAGTGAAGGTTTGCTTCATTCACAGTCGCAGCAGTCTCCAGGGATCTTCACTTGCGTTCCTGCTCGTATCGATTGGGCTCTAAAACAGCCCCTACGAACGGTTAACTGCATAGAATGAACCAAATACGAGGAAGGATGAAGCATTGCTTAAGGATGAGAATGTGGATTTATTCGATATCCGGCGGCTCGCCCTCCTGGTGGAGGTGGTGGAACAAGGGTCCATCACGGCGGCGGCTGACATCATGATGTATTCGCCCTCGGCCGTCTCGCAGCAGTTGCGGAAGCTGGAGCAGGAAGTGGGGCAGCCACTTTTGAATCGCCGATCCCGCGGAGTGGTTCCCACTGAGGCCGGTCAGGTGTTGGCAGGACACGCGCGAAAGATCGTAGGACAGATGCGCGCGGCCCGGTCCGACCTTGGCCAAATCGCCGGCCTGAAGCGGGGCTCGCTGACAGTCGGTACGTTTCCCACCTTGGCCGGTTCATTCTTGCCCTTGGTGATCCGCGCCTTCAAGAAGCGCTATCCTGCGATCGGCCTCTCGGTGCGCAGCGCCCGATTCGACGAGCTCGTCTCGGACCTGGAGTCCGGAGTGACCGGATTGTGCTTGCTGTGGGACTACCCATGGAACCGCTTCAATGATGAGTCCATTCGAATCACCGAAGTCTTCCAGGAGAGCACGGTGATTCTGGTGGCCAAGGGGCACCCCCTCGCTGACCGTGATCAAGTGACCATGAAAGAGCTCCGAACGGAGTCGTGGATAGTCCGTGCGGAGGCCCACCCGGTGGTGGAGGTACTTCACCGATCCGCCCACGACGCCGGCTTTGAGCCGAGCATTGGATTCCTGGCCAACGATTACCAGGAGGCCCAAGCCATGGTCAGCGTCGGCATGGGGGTGGCGATGGTTCCCAAGACAGCGGTCGCCCTGCAGCATCCGGATGTCAGGATCCTCAGCCTTGGAGCTGACGCGCCACAGCGACGGGTACTCCTTGCCCAGCGCCAGGACAAGGTGTATGCGCCTGCGGAGGTGGCTTTCCACTCAACGCTTCTGGAAATTGCACGAGAACGGGGTGCGGATTATCTCTGAGGCAGGGCGGCGCTCATCCCCTTGACGTCGACATCAACACTCTTGGGCCTCTACTCGTAGACTTGGCCAAACCGGACGCTGGCCACCTCTGGCCGCCGCCGGACTGCCCGACGACGGCACCAAGGTGGGGGCATGGGATTCAGACCTTCCTGGGTGGTCACAGGTTCTTCCCGCGTCCCGACCGTCCGCTGCTGTTTCCGGTCCCCGTCGACGAATTGGTGACGGGGACCGGCATCCTAAGACGGTGCCTGATGGGGTTCAGGCACAAGGTTGAGACAGGCGTCCTGATTGCGGTGAATATCAGGCGTCAAAGACCCAGCCCTTCGAAGCCAGCTCGCAGAAAGCCAAGCCACGATGAAGTCGGCGCCCACAACTCCCAAAGCCGGGAGGACATGGGGGGAATGAGCCGCAACCACCTCGCTCAAGGGCTCTGCTCCGGCATGCGCGTGTCCCGTCGGGGACGTCGCGCCCAGTACGAGGGCCACGTGGAGGAGAGCCATTGCCAGGGACATTCCCACAAGCATCCGGGCCGTACGTAGAGAGGGGGCGCGCCACATGACCCATGCGCAAGGGACGCATACGAAAGCCATGCAGAGACCCATGGCGATCATCCAGCCTCCGGCCGAGACCATCCCCAGGTGGGCTGCGATTCCGACGGACGCCGCTGCGGCGGTCCAACGTGCGTGGCGCCCCAACACTTCTGCCCGCTTGATGGGCAACGCGGCGGCCGGACGTGGCCGGTAGAGGTTCCTTGCCGTCGCTGGAGGAGCGGCATGGGACAGGGTCTCATCCATGAATTAGCCGCCCAGATCCGTGGCGTAGTCAAGTACCAGTCCCTTGCGACGGCGTTGGGCAGCGTACGCCCAACCGACGGCGGCGGCACCTGGAATCAGCAAGAGCAGCCAACGCGCGGTCTCATCCGTGGCCCCCAGGAACTGGTAATTCTGGATGGCGAGCACCAGGACGCAGATCATTCCGATCGCGGCAACGGCCGGAGCGATCCGGGTTGCCCACGCATTTCCTGAGGTTTCGTGTCGTGAGAAGAAGATGAGAATGGAGACGCTGACCAGGGAAAGGACGGCCAGCAACCCTACCGTGCCCAAGCCCACGAGCCAGCTGTAAGTGACGGCCACAGGGTCTGCCCCGGCCAGGGTAAAGGCCAACATGGCTATGGCGATTGTTCCTGTCACCGCCAGAGAGGCTGCTGCCGGGTTGCCGTTACCGCCCTTCGTGGCGCCCAACCGTCGGGGCAGCGCTCCTGCGCGGGCAAGAGCGAAGACGTAACGCGAAATCATGCTCTGGAAGCCGATGAACAGCGCCAGGAAGCTTGTTGCCACCAGGATTTCCAGGAAACGGGTGAAGCCGGGCCCCATGGCGCTTTCCACGACGGCGAAAAAGAAGCCCGCGGGATCCTCAGCCGCGATGGACTGAACTGCATCGGGGCCGACATGGACGGTGATCAACCAGCTTGTCACTGCGTAGAAGCCCGTGACGAAGCCCAGCGAGACGTAGACTGCCCGGCGAATGGTGCGGCGGGGGTCCCGGGCTTCTTCCGAGAAAACCACGGTTGCCTCCAACCCGCTGTAGCACGTCATGGACAGCAGAAGGGCTACTCCGAAGCCGGGGCCGATGATCACAGCTGGGTCGAAGCCAGCCAATGAATATCCCTGCGGTCCACCTTGAACCAGCAGGGCTACGTCCACAATTCCCAATGCCGCTACCTCGACTGCAAGCAGCAGCACCAGGAGCTTGACGTTCACTGAGATCCCCAGGTAGCCAAGGACTCCGACGATCGCGATGCCCGCGAACGTGACCCAGTATGCGTTGAATTCCAGCCCGAAGGTTCCTGCTGCGACGACGCCGGCAATCGCGTAGAAGGCAACCAAGGCTGCCAGATAGAACAGCAAGGTAACGGCGGCTGTTGCCGTGCCTGCAGTGGGGCCCATGGCTCTGGCGACGTATGCCACGAAGCCGCCGGCATTGACCATATGCCTGCTCATTGCAACATAGCCGACGGAGAAGACGGCGAATAGAATTCCGGCAATGAGGTACGTTGCCGGAGTGGCGGAGCCGTGAACAGCGAAGATGACCGGGGTGGCGGCCGCCATGACGGAGACCGGGGCAACCGCAGATACCACCAGACTCGCAATCGACAGTGTTCCCAGACGATTCCTGGCGAGTGCGGGACCACTGGGGGCGGTCAGCGTGGAATTTCTTTGCTCTGGATGTTCTTCATTCGACATTGAAGTACTTCTTTCTCTCAGATGACCACCTTCATTGGTGGCGGTGAGCAGTATTTGGTCGTGGGGAAATCAGGGTGCCAGCGCCTGAGCAGCACACTCGAAGGCTGGCTGTCGTGGGTCGATGAATGCGTAGTGGCCGGTTTTGGTGAGTGTCGTGAGGGAGACGTCTTCACCTGCCGCCAAGGCGGCGGCAGCGTGACAGCGACTTTGAGCTGCGGGGACGGCCCGGTCATGGGTGCCGTGAAGCAGCACATGTCTGGCGTTTGTTGGCCATTGGTGTTGCAGGCGTGACGCCTCGTAGATCTCAGGGCGGTGGTCAGGTGCGGCGCCGAGCCAGGTCGAAATTGCGCCGTCGTCGGCGCCCGAGCGTGTGGATGCCTCAAGGTCGGTCACTGCCGCCATGGCGACCACGAGGTCGACCGGTTCCAAGGCTGATACCCACTCTGCGAGGTACCCGCCGGCGGAGTGCCCGATCACAGCGACTCTGCTGGATTCAGCGGATGCGACAAAGGCGACCGCCCTGCGGACGTCATCGGTGGTTTCCCTGAAGCCGCCGTGCCCAGGGGGCGCACGCCGGTACTCGATGTTCCAAACAGTGAAGCCCCGGCGGGCAAGGGCCCTCGAAAGTGGTGTGTGGATCTCCCGCCTGTACTCTTCGGAAAAGAATCCTCCGTGAATACTCACAACGATGCGGTCCGATGCTTCGTCCACAAGCTGCCATACGTCGGCCACTTGGTCCGGGAGGTCGCCGTATGGCACTGTCCGTACCGAAACCTCGGGTCCGTCGCTGTGGTTGCGGTCCCAATCCTCCAGGTCTGCGAACCAGTCGCTGAGCAGGTCCTCGGAGGGGTCGAGCGCCGACATCACGAGGCCAGATCCACCCGAAGGACCACAGCTGCCGCGCTGTCCCCGGCCGCGCACCCGGTGAACAAACCCGTACCGCCACCTTGCAGGGTCAGCGCCTCGATTAGCTCAGCCATCGCTCGCATGCCGGTGGGTGCTTGGGGATGCCCATAGATCAGGCTCGACCCATAGGGGTTAAGCAGGTCCGGATTCAGCTCAAGCTCCCGGCATAGCCACAGATCGTTGACGACGAAAGGGTTGTGCGTGGTGACCACATCAAGCTGGCCGGGTGAAATGGCAGCGTCGCGAAGTGCGCGTCCGGCTGCAAGAACCGGCGCCTTTGGCATGGCTCCAAGCTCTGCCCGGGCCGTGCCCACAGAAAGGATCTGTGCAACGCCGTGATTGCTCAGAGATCTGGCGCGGGAGCGGGTTGTGACCAGCATTCCGGCCGCACCATCTGCAGGGTGGGTCTGGGACCCGGAGGTCACTACGCCACCATGAACCGTCGGCGCCAAGGCAGCCAAGCCTTCCTTTGTGGATTCCCGGACACCCTCGTCTGCGTCAACCATCCGGATGCTTCCACGCGGTCCGGGGACTTCGACCTGTACGAAGTAGCGGCGCTGAAATGCCCGGTCCCCGGCAAGGGCGCGCTGGTACTGGGTGGAGCGAAGCAGAGTCATGTCGTCAAGCTGCGCCCTGGAGAATCCTGCTTCGCGGGCAACCCGCTCCGCGGTCTCAACCATCGGTTTCCCGGTCAGCGGATCCCGCGCAAAGTTATCGAGCACCCAGTCCTCCGACTGGACGCGGCCGGATCCTGTTGGGTAGACCAAATGGGGACCATTGCTGGTGCGGTCAGCGGTGACTGCCAGCACGAGTTCATCCTCGTCGCTGCCTTCGACCGTTTGTGCGGCGTGGGACACGACGGCCGCCGAGGTCGCGCAGGCTTGCGCGATCACAGGACCGCCCAGTGCGGGCGCACCGATCCGATACGCCAAGGTCGGCGTCGCGTAAAAGGCCTCAGGCTGTGGAATTGTCATGCCCAGCGCGATGCTGGTGAGGGATGCGGAGTCCACCCCCCGGTCCGCCAGCGCCCGCCGCGTCACATCGGCAGCCAGTTCCAAGCTGGACAGAGATGCCAGGCTGCCCTGCCAACGGCTGAACGGCGTGGACCAGGCAGCCCCCAAGGGGATAAATGCGCGTTCGAACCTCATGCGCGTACCCCTGTGTCTGTGGCGGCCTGCACCCGGATCAGGCGGGTCTTGCCTTCTGATCGTTCCAAAGTGCCGCGCGGAACCAACTCAACCTCGCAGCGGGCAATCAACCGGTCACGCAGCTCCCGCTCAAGGTCTGCCTTGAGCGCGGAGAGATCTTCGGCCTCACCGTGCTCCACGCGGAGCTGTAGGGGTGGCACCACAAGTGGGGGTTCTTGACTCAGCAGAATCTCAAAGGCTCCCGTGGTGGCCGGCACCATTGAGGACACGACGTCGCTGATCGCTGAGGGCCAGACGTTCACACCGTTGACAATGAGGAGGTCGTCGGTTCGCCCAATGCAGGTGATGCGGGGAGACAGCCTGCCGCACGAACAAGCGCCGGTCCTGACGCGAACACGGTCGCGCGTGCGGAAGCGGATCAAGGGGACGCACTGCCGCAAAAGATGTGTCGTGACCAGCTCTCCCTCGGCGCCATCCCCCCAGTCAATGACGTTCCCGGTTTCCGGGTCGATGAGTTCGAAGATGACGTGGTCTTCGGCGAGCAGGTGGTTTCCATCGAATTCGTTGCACATTGCCGAATACACGGGCAAGACGTCGGCATTGCCAACGCTTTCATATACCTCCGCGCCGAACGCCGACTCGATCTCCTGGCGGACCGATGGGATGGATCCGCCGGGTTCGGCTCCGACCAGGATGCGCCGGAATCCCAGGCTCCAAGGGTCCTCGCCGAGTCGGTTCCGCATGTAGTCGATGAGGTAACGCGCGAAAGACGGTGTACAGGAGAGGACGGTTGCGCCAAGGTCGCGTGCACTCTGTACCAAGCGGTCTGTAGCGCCAATACCAACGGGGACGAAGGTGGCCCCGGTGCGCTGCACTCCTTCGGCCAGTGGCAATCCACCGACGAAGAAGCCCAACGCCAGCCCATGAATCACCACATCGTCTTCAGTGACGCCCTGGCAGCGGTACACACGGGCCGCAACCTCCGCCCAGGCGTCTGCGTCTTTTGCCGTGACGCCAACGTAGCTTGGCCGTCCGGTGGTTCCGCTGGACGCATGGACTCTCACTACATCCCTCAGCGCTGCAGCCGCGTGGTCGCCCAACGGTGGGGTAGTCAGCTGGCTTTCGCGAAGTTCAGACTTTTCCGTGAACGGAAGGGCGGCCAGGTCTGCGACGGAACGGATCGCGTCGAACGCTATGCCGGCGTCGGCAAACTTCCTCCGATAAAACGGTGAGTGCCCTTGAACGTATTCGAGTTGGGCCCTTAGCCGTTCTTCCTGGAGGAGACGGACCTGGTCGCGGACGAGGCCCGCGGTCTCCGTCGTGGTGGGGTTTGATTGCATTATTGCTCCTGATGGCTTTAAGGCGCGGAGGCCTGGGGAGCGAGCCTGCCGCTGGTGTCATTGCGCCAGGGACCGGTGCCGGGTGACGAGGGCCGCGATCTGCTGCTGCAGTTCGAGGTCCTCTGAGATGACCAGCACCAGCCCCTGACTGGTTTCCTCTGCCCCTGTGGAGGAACCGGTGTGGGCCGTTTTGAAGAGCGCGCGCGCGGACCGGCGCACAAGAACCCTTGCACTGTCCAGCAATGCTGGAAGGTTGACGTCCTCGTGGAACGCCCACGTGTCCAAGACGCCGTCAACGGCCGCCACCAAACCCGCCGCGAAAATGCGAGCGGCAAGTTCGGTCTCCGGCTGGGTGGCTTGGCCGCTGCTGCCTCGGTGGTGGGGGGGGCCGACGAGTAATTCCTCGATGGCCAGCTCGTAGGCACGGTCAGCGATGCGTTCGTGATCACGCAGCGCTTGTTCGGTGTGCACCAGCCGGTACCGTGGCCGGTAAAGCTCCGGCTGTTCGAAGTACTCGTGTGCCGATGCCAGGCTCACATCGATGGCGGCCTCAATCGGGTCGGCCGTGAGCACATGTGCCGCCAGTGCTCCCTTGAACCGCTGGACGCGCTCCTCGTGGTCGGGGAAAGCTGCCTGCTCCTTGGTGGGGAAGTAGCGGAAGAACGTGCGGGCCGCAACGCCGGCCTCCGCTGCAATCTCCTCGGCCGTGACGGCGTCATACCCGCGGTCGATGAACAATTTGATGGCGGCGGCTGCAATCGCGTATTTACGACGCTCGCTCGTTGGCGACATGGGCTGGTACCTCCCGGTTGTGCTTCTAACAGTGACTCTGGCAGTGTCCCACGGCCTCCGAGGGTGGCACGTCGATTGCCGGACTCTGTGTGAAGAACCCCGATGGTTTGAGTGCGAATCCCATCCGCGCTACGGGCATGACTGGCCAATCCTCAGGGCGGACCAGGTGGTGATGGCCCAGCGTGTACCAAAGGACGACGTCCTGATCACGGATGTTCCGGTCCTCCGCAGTCCAGACTTGAAGTCCGTCGGCCCCTGGATCCTGGTTGGGGAACATCCCGGCAGGGTACTTCTCGTCCTTGTTCCAAGGTGTCACCCACAGATGGTGGTACATGTACTCAGCCCGAGCGGCGATGGATGATCCCGGCTGGGCGTAGGGCTTGCAGTTCTCACCCGGCACCAACCGGTAGCCGGGGGTTCCACCCAGCGCATTCTTAGTAGTGGAACTCTCGATCACCCATGAACGGGAGGTCTCCAGGTTCAAGTCCCGGATGGCTTCCAACTCGGTGTTGAAAGTTGTCTTCACCGGATAGAAGGCGTTTCCGTAGGGGTTGCTTGGTCCCAGGGGGTCCGCATGGGTATTGACCTCGGTAACGCGGTTCTGGATGCCGTCCACCATCGGATCCAAGCGGACGCAGAAGAAGTGCTGATGGTGGGGCGCGTACAGGTTCGGGCCCAGTTTGGTCCCGTGCCGGTTTGTTTCTCCATCGTGCAGCGCACCGGTCTGGACGATCCCGGTAGCCTTGACTTCCAGTTCCATGGTGCCGTCCTGATAGAAGTACCAGTAGAACCCATATTCGTAGTTGCCGATGGTGGATATGGACGAGATCACCAGGCGCCGGGAGCGGCGGACTTCGGTCTTGTCGGTGCGCTGGTCGTAGTGCTTCCAGAGGATCCCGGCATCTTCCTCATGGAGGCAGATCACGTTGTTGCGGGGATCGAGGTCACCTTGGGCGCTGATGACCGTGGAGTCGAAGTAGTAAATCTCGCCGAGGCAGTCGCACCCAAGTTCCAAGGCGTTGGCGCACATTCCGAGCCCGTATTCACCAACATCAAATGCGTTCTTACGACGCTGGGTGAGGGATGTGTCACCATACGGAACGGTCATTTCCGCGATGGAAGCACGGTACATGATGGAGCGATCGTTTCCGTTGTCGTTATAGCGGATGTCGTGCAGAACCAGGCCTTCACGCTGGCTGAAGCCGACCCGGAAACTCCACTTCTGCCAGTTGACCTTCCAACCCTCGACCGTGAAACTCGGCCCTTGCGGCTGGACAATGTCGAGGGGCTTGATGTCCTCGCGCATGGTGTCGATGAACTTGGCCCCATAGTTGGCGTCTTCCATTGGGACCGGGTAGACGTCCTCGTCCTCCAGCCCCACCAATTCCAGCGTGTCAAGGTCGATGAGGGCCACCAGCCCGTCCACCGGGTGGGCGTACTGGTTGTCGTCGTTCTGGGATCTCATGTAGAAGACGCCGCGGGCGATGCGCCGCCCTTGCTCTTCTTCCACCCCAAAGTTGCCGGCGGACCAAGGATCCACCATGACCATGGCGCGCTGTTGGAGGTCCAGGCCACGCTTGCGCAAGGCTTCCTGCACGCGAGGGTCCGACTTCGTTTCTATCTCGATATCGACGAACTCGTCGATGGTGATGGCCGGTTGTTGGCCCGGCATGTCGGTCCAGGACAGAACTGTTTCTTTACGGACATCGACACTGAGCAAGTGGGTCACCCGGCGGCGTCCATCGAGAAGCAGCACCTCTGCTTGTCGCTCGATTTCCGCGCCGCTGGCCATTTGCTGTTTGGTGGGCTCAGTTAGTTCGATCGAAGCGAACCGCATGTGGTATTCAAACCGGGCGTCGTGGCGGACCGTGGCGGCCACCCGCTCGTATTCATCAGGCGACAGCGGATCCAGCGGGTGTGCAAATTCTGTGAGTTCCTCTGCACGGGTTGCGTACCGCTCACGGAGGGTCTGTACTTTGCGGGCCCTGGTCACCGCGCGCTCGGGCGACCTCCGCGTGTCGCCAATGGACAGCCCCATTGCCTGCTCTTCCAGGCGAAGGCTTTGAGCCTCAACTGTTTGCTTGGTCATTTCACTTGCTCCTCTTCATACACAGCTCAGTAGGCAATGCACACCGACTTGGTCTCGGTGTAGTGTTCGATCGCCGCCTTGCCATGCTCACGGCCCAAGCCTGACTGCTTGAAGCCTCCGAATGGCATGTTCGCGTCGAGGACGCCATGGGTGTTGATCCATATGGTCCCCGCTTTGAGGCGGGGTATGAGTTCGTGCACCCGACTGATGTTCTGGCTCCAGATGCTGGCGGCCAAGGCGTACTCGGAGTCGTTGGCCATCTCGACGAGCTGCTCAATGTCGTCGTAGGGCATGGCGACCAGTACGGGACCGAAGATTTCTTCCTGCACCACCTTCATCGAATGATCGGTGTTCGCCAGGATGGTCGGTTCCACGAAGTAGCCGGGTCCGTCTATGGCATTTCCTCCCAGAATGACCTCGGCGCCTTCTGCGCGGCCCGATTCGATGTAGCTGCATACCCTGTCACGCTGTTCGGCAGAAATCAGGGGACCCAGATGAACATTGGAGTCGAAAGGGGAACCGATGCGGAGGCTGTCGGCCAAGGATGTGATCCTCGTCAGGTACTCGTCGTAACGACGGCGGGGCAGATACAGCCGTGAGCCGGCAACGCATTGCTGTCCGGAATTGAAGAACAGCGCGCGCAGCATCCCCGCGCCGATGAATTCCGGATCAATGTCGTCGAGGACCACTACCGGGGACTTGCCGCCGAGCTCAAGAGAGGTCCGGGTCATGTTCTTCATGGCCTCGATACCGATTTGCTTCCCGACGCTGGTCGAACCGGTGAACGCGATCTTGTCGATGCCCTTGTGCTTGCTGAGCGCCGCACCCGCTTGGTAACCCAAGCCCGTGACAACATTGAGCACGCCTGACGGGAATCCGGCCTCAAGGACCAGCTCGGCGAGCAGCAGCGCGGTCAGCGGTGTTTGCTCTGCGGGTTTGAGCACCACAGTGCACCCGGTCGCAAGCGCTGGCGCTACCTTCCATACAGCCATGAGATGGGGGAAGTTCCACGGCACGATGGCAGCCACAACGCCCACTGGCTCACGCCGGGTGAAGGCATGGAACCGCGTGCCGTCGTCGTCGGTTGGCGAAAGGTCGAAGGTGCTGCCCTCGATCTTCGTGGCCCAACCGGCCATGTAACGGACGTAGTCGGCTGCCATGCCGACCTCGACCGTCCGTGCGACGTCGAGAAGCTTTCCTTGTTCCAGGGCCTCCAAAGACGCGATTTCCTCGCCCCGCTCCTCAATGAGGTCGGCGAGCCGGTGCATCAGCTGGGCACGATGATGCGGCAGCACCGATCCCCACGGCCCCTCCAGCGCTGTTCGGGCTGCGCGCACCGCCAGGTCCACGTCCGGCTCGTCGGCCGCTGGAACTTTGGCTATGAAACAGCCAGTAGACGGATCAAGAACGTCTATCTCCGCGCCACTGACGGCATCCACCCACTGGTCCGCGATCAGCATCCGATGCTTACGTGAAAGGAAGGAATCCAGGACTGGGGGTGGAACAAACTCTGTTGAAACAAACATATGACACACCTCACTAAATGACAGTAAATGCCACATTAGTGGCAGTGACTGACAAGCGCAAGGTCTGGGTGCTTCCAACAACAAGAATTGTTCGGGTGGGTGTTCGCGGCCGCCGATTTGCAACCCGGCCAAGGCGACGTGCTCAGCCGCCGGCGGTCCGCGCCTGATCACCGAGCCGCATAGCAAGCTTGGCGCCGTAGACCTGCGCTTCCACCAGGTCGGTGACCGGCGGCATAGTATCTTCGACCAAGACCAAGCACGAGCCGTAGGAAGCCTCCGGGTCGAAGCCGTCCAGGCCGAAGAACTGCCGCTGGAAGTCTTCGCGACGCAGGCCGACGCAGGGGTAGGGCTTCGTCTGCCAGTAAGCGCGCTCGAAGCCGTAGCCGTAATTTCCCCTAGAACAGCGGCCAGGGCACCGCCGGCATGTCACCGCTCGGAGCGGGAAACTGCCCTGCCAAGCGCAACCGGTCACAGCGCGCGGCGAGCGATTCGATTTCTTCATCGCTGAGCAATTCAGCCAGGTCCAGGCCAAGCGCGCCATGCAGCCCTTCGCTGACACGATCGATACCAGCGCGCTCCTCGGCTGTGAGAGTGTCTCCCAGCCATCCCCACAGCACTGTGCGGAGCTTGTGTTCACTGTGAAAGGTGAGCCCATGGTCGACTCCGTGCCGGTGCCCGTCAGGCATGGCAAGAACGTGGTTGCCCTTGCGGTCAGCGTTGTTGACCAGCACGTCGAACACCGCCATGCGCCTTAGAGCCGGCGAGTCTTCGTGGACGAGGGCGACCAGGCTTCCGTCCTCATCGCGTCCCTCAAGAACGTGTTTCCAGCCGGTATCCGGCATATTGTCAGCAGCGATCAGGTCCACGGGGCTTTGGGCGGGGTCCTGTTCCTGCCAGAGCTGCACCATTCCCTGGCCCAGGGGACCTTCACGCAGCCAAGTGCGTGGCACTATGTTCCAGCCCAGGACCTGAGACACCAGATACGCAGCCACCTCCCGGTGGGCGAGTTTTCCGTCGGGAAAATCCCAGAGCGGACTTTCGCCAGCTATCGGCTTGTAGACCACAGGCACGTTGCTGATACTGCCCAGGAATGTAGCGTTTGAGGCCGTCGTAATGCGGCCGGTAAGAGTCAGCTCGGCCGTTACCAGGTCCGGCGCCGGCACTAGGCCTCGGGGAGTGTGCAGTCGTGTCCGTCGGCGTCCATGGGGTACCCGCAGAGCGGGCATGCTGGGCGCCCTGCGCCGACGATCTCACGGGTGCGCTTGGCGAAGGCGCGGGCAGTGCCTACCGGCATACGCACCAGCATCATTTCTGTTTCGTTGGCGCTGTTCTCGTTGGCGCTGTTCTCGTTGAGCGGTTCGTCGATGTCGTCAGGATCGACATCGCTGAGGGGATAGGCCTCTATGACGATCTGAGCCGTGGTTGGGTCCCAATCCAAGGTCATGGCACCGGTTCGAAACTGTTCATGAGGGGCCTCAAGCGGGTCATTGTCGACGAGCTCAATCGGCGTACTCGTAGGAACGCTGAAGGGGTTGCCGTCAATGGTGATGAGCTGGTCAAGGACCTCGTCGATCTTCTCCGCAAGCAGAGCCGACTGTTCCTTCTCGAGGGCAATACTCACGATGTTCGCGCCTGTGCGCACCTGCAAGTAGAACGTACGCGCTCCTGGAACGCCAATGGTGCCAATGACAACCCGATCAGGCCAGGAAAACTCGTGAACGCGTGTAGGCATGTCAGTATTTTAGGCACATGAGCCTTACGGCGTCTTCTGCCCTGCACCGCCACCCACCGGCGCATCGCCCGAACGGATGCCTTTCGACAGCCATGACAGATCACCTGCTTCTGTGTTGGTCGCGTATACGCTCGGCCGGCTGGCGCTGTAGTTGACGATTGATACGGAGGCAGGGCTGACGCTTATACGCTGGAACAGGTCAAGGTGCATTCCCAGCGCGTCGGCGAGGATTGACTTGATGACGTCACCATGGCTCACCGCCACCCAGACGGCCTCTGGCCCATACTCGGCTTCGAAGGCTGCATCGTGGCGCCGGATCGCCGCCACCGACCGGGACTGCATCGCTGCCATGGACTCACCGCCCGGAAAGACGACGGCGGATGGTTGCGACTGCACCAGAGGCCACAGGTTTTCGGTCGCGAGATCACTGAGTTTGCGGCCCTGCCACTGGCCGTAATCGCATTCAGTGAGATCGGGATCCACAGGGGTGTAAGGGGTGCCAGCCTGGCGATCGATGATGAGCTGGGCGGTCTGCTGGCAACGCTCAAGCGGACTCGTCACGACGCCGACGACGGGCACGGTCGCGAGCCGCTCTCCGGTCAGAGCCGCTTGGTCGCGCCCCACCTGGTCCAGGCTGACGCCGATGGCACGACCGGCGAGCAGTCCACTGGCATTGGCTGTAGTACGGCCGTGCCGCACGAGAATAAGTGTTGCCATTCACCCAGCCTAGCTACCCGCCTGCAGGTGAGGGGTCTAGTTTCCCGTGTACACGCTTGTCACCGTTCCGGGCTCAGTGGTTATCGGGGCCTGGCTACGGGCAAGGCTGAGGCGGCGACGATGGTAGAAGCATCACCTGCGTCTTCAGGCCCGCTGCTCGATGAGGGTGAGCTGCGTACCATCGGGGTCTACGAGGTATCCGGCGCGGAGTCCCCATGTTTGCATGCGGACCGGGTGCAGACGTGGCATGCCCGCCATAGCGACGGGTACACCGGATCGGAGAATGGCGTCGTACAGTTCGTCGACATCAGCAACACGCAAGCAACACATGAAGTTGCTGGACAGCGGATCGAGGTCCGGGGCCGGAAAGAACTCCAGCTGCAGTCCGGCCCGCGTGAGGATCATCCATCCCTGATCGCGGAACAGGCGTTCAAAACCGAAGGCGCTGTAGAACGCCTCGGTCGCATCGAAGTCTTGCGATGGCAGATTTGGAACGGCGAGATCGTGCACCGGGGGCGAGGCCATGGACCAATAGTGGCACGGATTGAACTACTTGGTTGGGGGTGTCCGCCAACGACAGACACCCCCAACAGAGTTTGATTCCCTAGGCGATCGGTGCAGGGGGCAGTTCGCCGCTCAACACGGCGAGGGCGTTGTCGGCAGCGAGCATGGCCATGGCGGTGCGTGTCTCCACTGTGGCCGAGCCGAGGTGTGGAAGCAACGCGACATTGTCCAGGTCCAGAAGCCCGGGATGCACGCGGGGTTCCTGCTCGTAAACGTCCAGTCCGGCTCCCGCGATGACGTGATCTCGGAGTGCCGACGCCAATGCTTCTTCGTCGATGATCGGTCCGCGCGCGGTGTTGACGAGGAATGCCGAGCTCTTCATCGCAGCGAGTTGCTCGGCCCCGATCAGGTGATGGGTGGCGGGACCGTAGGGGCAGTGCAGGGATACGACGTCGGAGACGGCCAGCAGTTCGTCGAGATCGACCCGCCGGGCGTCGAGTTCGGCGGCAATCCTGGGGTCGGTTTCTCTGCGCGACTGATAGATGATCTCCATGCCGAAGGCTTTGGCCCGGCGCGCCGTCGCTTGGCCGATGCCACCCATGCCAACGACCCCGAGCGTCTTGCCCTGCAGACTGCTGCCGAGTAGAAAGAACATGCCCCACTTCCATGCCTGGCCGGAGCGGATGAGCCGTTCCCCCTCACTGAGCCGCCGGGTTGCCATGAGGATGAGACCGAACGCGATGTCGGCCGTGGCCTCCGTCAGCACGCCGGGAGTGTTGGTGGCCACGATGCCCCGTTTGGCACACGCGCGAACGTCGATGTTGTCATAGCCGACTGCGACGTTCGCCACGACTTTGAGTTGCGGGCCGGCGGCGTCGAGCAGTTCAGTGTCGACGCGTTCGGTGAGCAGGGACACAACCGCGTCTGCGCCGGCGACCCTGCGCAGGAGTTCTTCGCGGGTGATGGATTCCGCGCCGGTCCAGGCATCGACCTCATGCTCAGCACGGAGCTTTTCAATCGCTGCATCGGGGATGCGCCCCGTGACGACGACACGGCTCATGCGGTCACGATCCAGTCGCGAAGGCGGCCGAGGCCGTCACGGATATCGGCGACGTCGATACCTGAGTAGGCGAGCCGGATGTATTGACGCTCTTCACCTGGTTGGCGCCGGCCGAAGTGCTCGCGGGTACAGAAAGAAACGCCGGTCTTATACAGTGCGTCGCTGGCGAAGTCGCCGACGGCCGTATACCCCATTTTCTCCATGACGTCGGTGACATCCGGGAAGAGGTAGAACGTCGATTGTGGCACCGCGACGTGCATCCCGGGGACGGCGTTCACGAGTTCGCAGGCAGCATCCCGGCGCTCCCGAAGGTTGTCGAGCATCTGCTGGACGGGTTCCTGGGTTCCTCGGAGTGCTTCGATGCCGGCCCATTGAACGTAGTGGGTGGTGCATGATTCGTCGTTGGTATTGAGGGTGCTGAGCACTTTGGCGATTTCAGGCGGCGCGACCGCACAGCCAAGACGTGAGCCGGTCATGGCGAACTTCTTGCTGAAGGTATAAAGGATGACGGTGCGTTCGGCCATGCCTGGGATCGAAGCGATCGAGTTCGAGACGCCCTCGTAGCGGGTTTCGAAGTAGGCCTCGTCGGAGAGCACCCAGAGGTTGTGTTCCTGGGCGAGCTGGGCGATGGCTTCACGCTCGGCCGCTGTGGATTCCGCGGAGATGGGGTTCTGGAGGTCGTTGTAAATGATCGCAACGGTGTTGGAGGTAATTGACGCGCGGACCTGGTCGAGATCGATGGAGAAGCCCTGGCTCGTAGGCAGGTAGCGGTACGGCACCGCCGTACCTCCGAGGTATTCGATCTGCGACTCATAGATCGGGAACCCTGGGTTCGGGTAGAGCACCTCCTGGCCGGGATTCATGACCGCCTGCAGGAACTTGGTAATGACCGGCTTGCCGCCAGTCATGACGACGATGTTGTCCGGGGACAGGCTGATGCCGCGCCGTGATCCGATGTCTTCGGCGAGGGCTTCGCGCAGTTGGGGGATGCCTGGTCCGGGGCAATAGCCCGTGTAACCGTCTGCGATTGCCTTGGTCATGGCCTCGACAATGTGCGGGGCGGTCGGGATGTTGATATCGCCGAGGTGGAAGGGGTAGACCAGATTCCCCTTCGCCTTCCAGGCCGCCGCGGCTTGGGCGACGCTGAAAGCTGTTTCGGTGCCGAGCCGTTCGAGTCGATGCGCGAGTTGCTGCATGCAGTTCACTCCTCGTTGAGTAAGAGCCGTTAGTAGACATCTAATACGGCATTAATATATCAGAGAGGAAATGGCCCGCTCAATGGCTCCTTATGTGAGCCCAGGGACGTTGAAACCTACGTGCCCCGGGCGTCACACCGCCTGGGCACTAGTGTTCGGCGTCCGCCGCTGCCTGCTTCCTGGCATTTTTTCCGGCGTCCTTTTCGGCCCGCAGGGCCTCGGCCTCGTGTTGCTCCTCAGCCTTTTCCTGATGGATGACGTCGGCGAAAAGCTTCTCCATTTCCTTGGCCACACCAGCCGCCGAGGCAGGGTTCTGGCCGGTCACCAGACGGTCGTCCACCACCACCTTCTCTTCGAATACTCCCGCGGAGACGTGGTGTGCCCCCTGTTCCTCGAGCCGGTCGGCCAGGAAGAACGGGATGACCTTGTCTTTCCCTGCGGCCACTTCCTCGTCATTGGTGAACGCGGCAACGTCCCGGCCTTCGACCAGCCGGAACCCGTTCTCCAGTTCCACCTTCAACAGTCCGGCGGGCCCATGGCAGACCGCCCCGACCAAGCCGCCGGCGTTGTACACGCTGGCAACGAGGTTCTGCAGGCCTTCGCTGTCCGGGAAGTCCCACATAGTGCCGTGGCCGCCAACGAGGTAGACGGCGTCGTACTGCCCGGGATCGATGACGTCCACGCGGGCAGTGTTGTAGAGTCCGGCACGTGTTGTCTCGTCCGTCGTAAAGGCGACCTGGATGGGATCATCCGGGTCCACTTCATCGCGCGGAGGCTGGCCTCCCTTGATGGAAGCAAAATCGACAAAGTGGCCTGAGTCTTTGAAAACCTTCCAGGGATGTGCAGCTTCGGCTACGTTGTAGCCGGTCTTCTCTCCCGTATCGCCGAGCTCGGAAACGCTGGTTAGTACCATGAGGATTTTCTTCATGAGGTGCTCCTTTCGTCCACCTTCCACCCTACGCCCCCTCCAATTTCGGTCTCTTCGGGAAGGCCGGACGGCTGGCCAGGTTGGGTACTTTCCTCCAGAACCGAACGGCAGCGCTTGGGGATCGGATCCAGTGTCGCCTGAGCCTGGTGTTCGCGACTGCTTGATGGCCAACCGGACAATGACACATGCTTGAGTGGTTCCCTACGTCAGGAGTGTGAGTGCAATGCCCAAGACCGGCAAGAACGATCATGCCCGGAAGGACGAGTTACCGTCGACCCTTCAGCGCTCCGACCAGAAGGCTCAGGACACATTCGCCAAGACCTACGATTCGGCCATGGATTCCTACGATGGCGATGAGGGCCGGGCCGCCCGTACCGCGTTCGCTTCGCTGAAACACAGCTACGAAAAGGTAGGCGACCACTGGGAGGCAAAGGAAGAAAGGGGTCCTTCGGATCAGCGGGCGGAAGAAGGAATCACTAAAAATGCGCCCACGGCTGGGGGAGTGGACGCCAATGCCTCCAAAGAGCACCTCTACCAGCGGGCCCGCGAATTGGATATCAAGGGGCGTTCGACCATGGACAAGGATGAACTGGTTGAGGCCCTGCAAAAAGCCAATGACGCTGCAACCCGAAAAGCCCGGGAAGGATAAGCCGCCGTACAGAATTCGCGCCAGCAATCGTCCCCTGGACCGTGATTGCAGCGGTAGCACTGCCATGGGCGGCCCGGGTCCTATTTCCCGGTGAGTTCGGCTGGGCGTCGCCTCAAGGTCTTGGTGATGGAGAGCTTGCTGGAGTACTGGATGGAACCGTAGCGGAACAGGTGGACGGCCAACCGCAGGATCAGGGCGCCGAGGATGAAAAGCATGGCGATGATGACGATCGCTTCCCCGGTGCCCAGTGTTCCAAATCCGTTACGAAGCATCGCGGTGACCGGTGCGGAGAGGGGGAAGTACGTGAAGACCTGCACGATGGGCGCGGTAGGGTCCGAAAGGATCAGGCTGATCGCGTAGAACGGGACAAAGATCAATGCCATGAGCGGGCCGAAGATGACACCGGCCTCTTTCGCGGTGGGCATGACCGCTCCAATGGCAACCAGGACTGCGGTGAACAGGGTAAACCCGCTGAGGAGAAGCAGTGCGCCGATGATGAGGGGACCGGGTTCGAAAGTTAACGAGGACAGATCGAAGTCGGGCAAGGACAGCCGGTCGCGGAAAAAGACGTAACCGACAACGACCGGGGCCAGGAAGACCGAAACCTGTACGAGGCCGATCAAGAACAGGGAGATGATCTTCCCGACGATGAGCGTGGTCGGATTAAGCGTGGTCAAGATCATCTCGGTGACCCTGTTTTCCTTCTCTTCAAGGGTGCTGTTCAGCATCTGGTTGGAGAGCAGCAGGATGACAACGTAGAACAGCAGCAGGAACATCAGGGGCGGCAAGGCGGAGCCGAATCCTCCCGAGACGTTCCCATCCCGGAACGTCTCGGTCCGGACCTTCACTTCACCGCCGGCGGCCGCCGTGAGTTCGGGGGAGTTGATAGTGGCTTGTGCCGCAACAGCCAGTAATTGCTTTGCGACCGCCTCGTAGGTGTTGTTGGCGAACACGCCCCTGTCGGTGCCGTAGACCCTGACGGTTTCAGTGGCCGGGTCGGCCGGGTAAGCGAAGTACGCATCGCTCGTGCCGGCCCTGACGTCGGAAAGTGCGGTCTCAGGATCAGAAGCCTTGCTGCCACCCATGGCTGTCGCGGCTGCCTCGGAGATGATTCCTGACGCGTCCGTGTAGGTGAAGCTCAGGGACGCATTCTTCTGGGCCTGTGCGGTGGCAGAGGTGGACGTGTTGCTGGCAAAGATGAGCACGAAGATGATGGCCATCACCACAGGTATGGCGAGGGTTGCGATCCAGAAGCGTGGCTTTTTCACCGTTCTGGTGAACTCGAAGCCGACAACAGTGCCGAGGTTGTGGCGGCTCAAGGGAGGGCGCTTGGTGGGTGCTGGAGCTATTGCTGGTGAGGGTTTGGTTGTAGTGCTCATATCAGGCCTCCGCCAAGGTGTTTTGTTCGCCGTAGACGCTGATGAAGATCTCCTCGAGGGAAACCCGTTCGGTGGTGAAGCTGCGGACTCCAACGCCGGAAGAGATGAGCTCCCTCAGCACCGCGGTTTCCGTAGCGCCGTCCTTGGGCGCCAGATCTGCCGTGCCGGGGCCTTGGGCGACGATCTCGAAGAGGGGAGAAGCTGGCAGCGCTCCTTCAAAAGACAGCCGATATACAGTGCCGCCGAACTGGTCCTGAACCTCCGAAACCGTTCCATAGGCGCGTGAGGTGCCGTCTTTGAGGAGGATCACCCGGTCGCAAAGGCGTTCGACTTCTTCCATCTGGTGCGTAACCATGATGACGGTCGCCCCGCCGAGTTTCTGTTCTTCTATGATGTCCATCAGCAAGCGACGGTTCACGGGGTCGAACCCTTTGGTCGGCTCGTCCAGGATGAGCAGCTCCGGGTTGTTCATGATCGTTACACCCAGCTGGATCTTCTGCTGCTGGCCACCGGAAAGCTTGTCCACATTGAGGTTCGCTTTGTCCGCCAGTCTGACCCGCTCGAGATACTCCAGGGACCAGGCACGCGCAGCTGCTTTGGACAGGCCTTTGAGCCTGCCGAAGTAGACCATGACGTCCAGGACATGTTCCTTCTTGTACAGGCCGCGTTCCTCCGGCAGGTAGCCAAGCCGGGCACCGTCACGGGGTTCGAAGGCTTTTCCATCAATGTGCAGGGTTCCGGCGGTGGGCTGGTAGATGCCCAGCAGCGCCCTGAGCGTGGTGGTTTTTCCCGAGCCGTTACTGCCCAGGAACCCAAACGTTTCCCCGGCTTGGACATCGAAGGAGAGGTCCTTGATGACCGTCGTCGCCCCGAAATCCATCCTGAAGTCTTTGATGTGAACCAGCGGCTCGATGGCCGCGCCCCCTGCAGTCATGTCATTCACTCTATAAAGATTCTCAAGGAAAGCGCGTCACGATTCGGTTCGAGCTCACACTGTAACCGTTAGGGGGGCTTTGTTCGTTGGCAATTCAGGTCAGGTGGTCGAAATCGCCCCGCGCCCAGGCAGCATGTCTCTGAGCCGAATCGTGAAGTGCGGCCTTGGCTCCGGAAGCGATGACGTTGTTGAAATTGCCGTAGATGCGGTCGAACTCGAGCCCCTCCAACTCCGCGGCGATCCGCAACGCCACAGCGCCGGATAGCGGCAAGCGATTAGGGTAGCTGCGCATGAAGGAGATCGAGCGTCGATCAGGATTGGGAAACACGCTGTCACCGGTGAGCAGAACACCTTTCCCGCCTGCACCTGCTGGCCAGTGGGCCACTGCGCTGCCCGGGAAGTGTCCTCCGGTCTGCCGAAGCGTCAAGCCTCCGGCGACAGGCCTGCTGCCTGACCAATAGGCGATGTTCGGATCATCGCGTCCCAGCCATTGACGGTCTGCGTCGGCCACCAGGACAGGGACGCCCCCAAGCCTCCGCGACCATTCAACCTGCACGCCGAACATGTGGGGATGGCTGGCGGCGATGGCCAGGACAGGACCCTGTTTCATGACGGCCTCCGCGGCATCGTCGTCGACGTATCCCACGGGGTCCCACAGCAACGCGCCCACGGATGTCACCACCAACTGGGCGGTCTGGCCGATTCCGACTTTCGGTTCAGTGCTGATCCCGATAAGTCCCGGCTCGGTCTCCTCCAACGTTATTCGCTGTCCGGCCAGCATCAGCTCCTCCAGGCTGAGCCAGTTTTGTCCTTCGTCGGGCACATACTGCCGTTCATCAGTGCAGATGGGGCAGAGCTCCGGGACGGGTTCGTCACGCTCAACGGCACAAGCCGCGCAGATCAGCATGGGTGGTCCTTTCCGCCAGAATAAGGGTCCTGCTGTCCGCCTTGCGCCGCAGGCTGGTGGGCCCAGATTATTGCACGGGATCGCTTGCCAGGAAGGGCAGCGCCAGTCCGAACAGTGTTGCCAAACCCAAGCCACAGGATCACAGTGGGATACGTCAGGTCACTAACACGATCAGGGAACCGTGCAGCCGCCGTGGAGGTCAACCATGAGCACCACTTCCGACAACGTCTACCAGGCACCAACCTCAGACGAAGAACCGCAGCTTAAGCGCGTTCTGGGATCGAAACTGCTGCTCCTGTTCATCGTCGGTGACATCCTTGGAGCGGGCGTCTATGCAGTCACAGGGACCATGGCCGGAACAGTCGGGGGCATCGTATGGCTCCCATTCCTCCTCGCCTTCATCGTCGCGACGCTCACTGCATTCTCCTATTTGGAACTGGTGACGCAGTACCCTCAAGCGGCGGGGGCGGCGCTCTATACGCACAAAGCATTCGGGATCCACTTCGTCACGTTCCTTGTGGCATTCGCCGTCGTCTGTTCCGGCATCACCAGTGCATCCACATCGGCCAACGTCCTTGCCCAGAACCTGTTTGGAGGTTTGGAGGTCAACGGGTGGATGGGCGCGCCGGACAGGGGACTGATGACAGCTGTTGCCCTTGGCTTCATGCTGTTGCTCGCAGTGATCAACCTGCGCGGTGTTGGCGAGAGCGTGAAGTTCAACGTCGTCCTGACGTTGGTTGAGGTAGTCGCCTTATGCATCGTGATCGGGGTCGGCTTCTTCGTGCTGGCCCAGGGAACCGGGAACATCCAGGAAATCACTGTCTTCACGGACTACCAGGACAAAGGATTGTTCCTGGCCGTCACTGCTGCCACGTCCATAGCTTTTTTCGCGATGGTCGGGTTCGAAGACTCGGTCAACATGGTGGAGGAGACCAAGAACCCGGAGCGGATCTTTCCACGCACCATGCTGACAGGCCTTGGCATCGCCGTGCTCCTTTACATGCTGGTGGCGGTGTCTGTTGTCAGCGTGTTGTCCCCCGCGGAGCTGGGTGAGATCAGGGAATCCGAAGGGGCGGCCCTCCTTGAAGTCGTCCACAAAGGTTCCCCGGATTTCCCCATCGACAAGGTCTTCCCGTTCCTGGCAGTCTTCGCGGTTGCCAACACAGCGCTGATCAACATGCTGATGGCCAGCCGCCTGATCTACGGAATGGCCCGCCAGAACGTCCTGCCACGAGGTCTGGGCAAGGTACTGCCGGGTCGCCGTTCACCGTGGGCCGGCATCACGTTCTCCACCCTTCTAGCCCTGGGATTGATCGTGTACGTCAGCAGCGATCCGGGAAGCAACATCGTGGCCAACCTGTCCGGGACCACGGCCTTTCTGCTGTTGTGCGTCTTCACTGTGGTCAACGTGGCGTGCGTTGTGCTCCGCCGCAAGAAGGACCCGAACCGCAAGGTCTTCTTCACCTCGCCAGGGCAACTGCCACTGGTGGCTGCCGTCCTCTGCGCTTTCCTTGCGGGTCCGTGGGTCGGCAGGAACCCCATCCAATACCAGGTGGCCGGTGGGCTGATGGCCATCGGAATTGTGCTTTGGTTCATCACGTGGCTAATCACCAGAAAGTCCAACAGCACGGTGGGGCCCAGCGACCCGGAGCAGGGCCGCGGGAGGGTTCCCCGACAATAATCACTATGCTTACGATTGTGCGGCGCTTGAAGTCAGAGCCGGAAGCCACAGTATGTGGTGGAATCCGATAAAACCGGCGCCCGGGCCGCGCACAAAGGCTCCGCGCTGACAGAGGCGACGTAGCACGATGTCCCGTCACTGCGTCCATCTCCATACCGGTAGCCGCCGCCCGGACCTGGGTCCGGGTGCTACGGCGTTGACCCGGATGCCCTGGGGTGCCAGCTGCCGGGCCAACCCCTTGGTGAAGTTGTTGATGCTGATGATGGTGGAACCCACGGGCAGATGGGGAAGGGCGGCCTTGGTCAGCCAGAACATCGCGTAGACATTGGTTTTCAGCGTGTGGTCGAATTGCTCGTCTGTGATGTCCGCTGTTCTTTCCCGCGCCACTTGCTTGCCGGCGTTGGTGACCAGGATGTCGACTCCGCCCAGGACGGCGACGGCGGTATCCACCACGTCCTGGCACGTCTCCGGGTTTTGAGGTCGCCAGGCACTTTCACTGCCTGTCGGCCGGCAGCTTCGATAATGCCTGCGATTGGGCCGCGTCCTCTTCCTCTTCGGGCAGGTAGGAAAGGACGACGTCGGCGCCCTCCCGTGCGAAGGCAATTGCGGTGGCGGCGCCGATTCCCGAATCCGCTCCCTGACGATCGCCTTGCGGCCTTCCAGGCGGCCGGTTCCAAGGTAGCTCGCTTCGCCGAGGTCGGCCTTGGGTGTCAGCTCCACATCCAGTCCAGGTTCAGGCTGGTGCTGTTTGGGCGGCGAAATTTGTTCGCAGGCGGTGACAGGCATGCAGGGATACGTCTGCAAAGTCCCGAGGCGAGTGTCTAGTTCCCGCCGGTGGGTGAAGCGTCCGACGGCGGGAGGTCGCCGTCGGGCGCTTGGTGCGTTTGGTCCGGACTGTTGTCGGATGGAAGCGGAACGTTGGGGAGCCGTGGTTCCTCGCGCTGCAGTTGTCGAAGCGCCAGCAGTGGAAACAGCAGGACTGAGAGCATTCCTGCGCCAACCAGTGCGGAGGAGATTCCACTGGTGATAAATCCGTGTTCCCGCCCGATGGTGGTCACGGCCACGATGATCGGCAGGCCCGTTGCTCCGAACAGGACCAGGGCACGTTTGACGGCACGGGTCGAGCCACGGGGAGCAGCAAGCAAGGACGGCAAGCCGCGGATGATCAGCAGGAGGACCAGGAACAGGGGGATGAGCGCGAGAGTTGCCGGGCTTGATGTCAGCGCGCCAAGATCGAAATCAATGCCGGTATCGATGAAGAAGACTGGAACCAGGAAGCCGAAGGCGACGGCGTCGATTTTGGTCTCGATGACCCGCCGGTCAACTTCAGGTGCCCGGGCAATGATGACCTGCCAGAGGACACCTGCGGCGAAAGCGCCCAGCAGCATATCGAGCCCCAGCACCATGCTCAGGACTACCAGTGAACTGAGAATGAGCATGATGGACCGCATGGCGAACTGGCTGCTGGTGTGGAGGGTCCTGGTGACTTGGGCATGGAACAACGTGTGCTTTGCCCGTGAGGCGTAGACGATGGCTATGCCGGTCAGGAGAACGAACCCCAGCAGCACAGCGGACGCGGTGCCCACTTGCTTGCCGGTGAAGAACAGTGAGATCGCAATCAGCGGACCAAACTCCCCGACGGCCCCCAGGGCTGCAACGGCAATCCCCGGCGGCGACTTCGATTCGCCGGCGTCGCGGATGATGGGCAGCAGCGTGCCCAGGGCGGTGGAGCACAGGGCGACACCGATGATCACGGCGGCCTCGGGAGCAGGCGCCAGGACAAATCCGGCGCCGACCCCGGCCGCCAGGGAGATGACCCAGCCTGCCGAGGCTCGCTTGATGGGGCGACCCCGGATTGCCGTGAAGTCGATTTCGTTCCCCGCAACGAAGAAGAGCATGGCCAGGCCGAAGTCGGCCAAAGTGTCGGTGAATGGGGTGGAGTGGACCCACCCCAAAAGGCTGGGGCCAAGCAGGATCCCCAGGAGAATCTCGAACACCACGATGGGCACCTTGATCACGGGATCAAGCAAACGCGCGGCAATGGGTGCTGCAACTGCCAATGCTGCGATCAGGACCAGCGAAGCGGACAGGCCTTGCATGTCAGGACCCTGGCCGCCCCGGCCACTCCTTGCCGGCCCACGGGTCGTAGTCGGCAATGAGTTCCTCCTGCGCCGGACGTTCGGGCTCAGGAACATGCTGCAGGTTCACGCGCACCCTGTACCAGAGCGAGCTGGACCCCCTCATGCCGTCAACAAGGACGTCAGCAGGGTGCAACGCCGAAACGAGATCCGGGTGCCTCGCTTTCCACTCATCCAAGGCAGTGAGGGCCTCAGGCTTGGTCTTCGTCCGGGCCACCTCAATGAGCGGCATCGTGGACATCCGGCGACCCGAGCCATCCCCGTTCCTGGGAGCCTTCTCGGCAGGGCCCAGTTCGACCGCTAATGCCAGCAGCCCATCGAGCGAACCTGCAGCGTCGTCTATGCCGGCGTGGGGATCACCCACGTCCGAGAAGCGATCGAGCACGGTGCGCACGGTGAACTGGTCCGGCCGAGCCGTGCGCACTTCTTTCCAGGTGAGCGGTGTTGAGACGCGGGCATCCGGCAGGGAACGGACCGAGTAGGCGGAAGCGACAGTTCGGTCCTTTGCGTTCTGGTTGAAGTCGACAAAGACACTTTCACCCCGTTCCTCTTTCCACCACCGCGCTGTAGCGAGTCCGGGGGCACGGTTTTCCACTTCGCGGGCCAAGGTTTCAGCGGCAAGCCGCACGTCGCGGTATGACCATTCCGGCGCGATCCGGACCAGGATGTGGAGTCCCCGCGAGCCGCTGGTTTTCGGCCACCCCACCAGCCCGACGTCGTCGAGGACTTCTTGTGCGACGTACGCGGTATCGACGATCTGCGACCAGTCCACCCCTGGCATGGGGTCAAGGTCCACCCGAAGCTCGTCAGGGTGGTCCAGGTCCTCGGCGCGGACGGGATGGGGGTTGAGGTCAAGGCAGCCCAGATTGACCACCCAAGCCAACCCTGCGGCGTCCCGGAGGACGGTCTCTTCCGCGGATGTTCCGGATGAGTAATGCAGGGTTGCGGTGTCGATGAACGGAGGGTGGTTTTCGGGCACGCGTTTTTGGAAGAATGGCTCGGCGTCGATGCCCTTGGGAAAGCGCTTGAGGACCATCGGCCGGCCACCGGCCCCACGCAGCGCGCCTTCTGCAACAGCAAGGTAGTAGCGGACCAGATCGAGTTTGGTCAGCCCGGGTTCGGGAAAAACCACCTTGTCCGGATTCGAGATACGGACCTCGGCGCCGTCAATGTCGAGGATCTCCGCTGGGGTCTTGGAGGGGCTCATGCGGTCACGCTAGCAACGAACAGCTGTCCCAGCCAGAGGAACTGAACAAAAAGTGCTTCTATGCCACCCCAGCCCGACCCTGAATTCCTCCGCTGGCCGTTAAAATATAAGCAGGTATGGTAATGGTAAAGCATCAAAGAATGGAGTGATTGGATTGCCCGGACAATCCCCAGGTAATGGAAAATCAAAGAAACTCGCAAAGACCAAAGGTAACCCTGTTCGCCCCGACCAATGGGCATGGATTGATGCCGGTCGTCAGCCGTTCTGCTCCGACTGTTCATGGCAACCCTCCATGGCAATCCGCCAAAATTATGGGCGGCATTTGTGGAAGACGTAAAAGTGCGGACGTGAAGTTCGAATTCACCGCACTCGTTATGCCTGCGAGGCGTCCCATACCCCCTGCGACTCGAATTCATAGGACATGACCTGGGAGTTTGAGAGAAACTCGTGGAGGGCAACGTGGAAACAATAAACGGACAGGGTTAACACGTTTTCCTGAATGACGAGGCCACATACATTTCCCTTCCTCCCAACCCTCGCGCAGAGGTGTTGATCCCAGCCGGGGCTAAGCCAAGCCGACTATATTTGGCCATGTCAGCCCACCACCACGAACTGAGGGAGCCTGCACACTATGGCCAAGGAACTTGCCACCCAGCTCATCGAACAACTTCAGGCTGCCGGCGTGCAGCGGATCTACGGAATCGTCGGTGACAGCCTCAACCCGATCGTGGACGCTGTTCGCCAAACCGGAGGTTCGGCGAAGGGAGGCATCGACTGGATCCACGTGCGCCATGAGGAGGCGGCCGCGTTCGCCGCCTCTGCGGAGGCTCAATTAACCGGCAAGCTCGCTGTGTGTGCAGGATCCTGCGGTCCCGGCAATTTGCATCTGATCAACGGACTGTATGACGCCAACCGCACCGGAGCCCCGGTTCTGGCCATTGCCTCCCACATCCCCAGCAAGCAGATTGGATCAGGATTCTTCCAGGAAACGCATCCTGACAGGCTCTTCAATGAGTGCTCGGTGTATTCGGAGCTGGTGAGTACGGCCGAGCAGGCGCCGCGTGTGATGCATAGTGCCATCCAGAACGCGATTGGCCTCGGGGGAGTCGCCGTGGTCACCCTCCCTGGTGACATCGCCGGTCTTGAGGCCACAGCCCCCACCCCCTTGCCTGCCACGTTCCGGACCGCCAGCTTGGTCCCCGACCCCGACAGCGTCCAGCAACTGGCTGAGGCAATTAACGACGCCGGCAAGGTCGCCATTTTCGCCGGTGCCGGCGTCGAGGGCTCCCACAGCGAACTCATTGCGCTGGCCGAACTGACCAAGGCACCCATTGGCCATTCACTCCGGGGCAAGGACTTTGTCCAGTACGACAATCCGTTCGACATCGGCATGACCGGACTGCTCGGCTATGGTGCCGCGGCGGAGGGCATCGAGGACGCGGACCTGCTGATCCTGCTGGGTACTGATTTTCCGTATGACCAATTCCTGCCCGATACCCGGACAGCCCAAGTGGATCGGGCGGCGCAGCGGCTGGGGCGGCGGACCGACGTCGACATTGCCGTCCACGGTGACGTGCTGCCGACACTCCAAGCGCTGCTGCCCTTGGTGCACCCCAAGAAGAACCGCCGATTCCTGGATCAGATGCTCAAGAAGCACGACCGCCTGATGAATAAAGCAGTAGGTGCCTACACTCGCAAGGTGGAGAAGAAGCAGCCGATCCACCCCGAATATGCGGCCTCATTACTGGACCAGGTCGCAGCCGACGACGCTGTCTTCACAGCCGATACCGGCATGTGCAACGTCTGGACCGCCCGGTACATCAACCCGTTGGGTACCCGACGGCTGATCGGTTCCTTCCTGCACGGCTCCATGGCCAACGCCGTTCCGCATGCGATCGGCGCACAAGTGGCCTATCCCGGCCGTCAGGTGGTATCTGTCTCCGGCGACGGTGGCCTGTCCATGCTGCTGGGCGAGCTGATCACCATTGCGGCGCACAAGTTACCCGTGAACGTGGTGGTGTTCAACAACTCGACCTTGGGCATGGTCAAGTTGGAAATGCTGGTGGACGGCCTTCCCGACTTTGGCGTGGATGTGCCGGACGCCAACTATGCCGGGGTAGCCAAGGCGCTGGGCTTCCACGCCGTGCGGGTCACGGATCCAGCGGATATCGAGGCTGCGTACAGGTCTGCCTTTGCACACCCGGGTCCGTCCCTGGTGGAGCTCATCACTGATCCGAATGCGCTGTCCATTCCGCCGAAGATCTCCGGATCGCAGGTGATCGGCTTCGCCACGGCCATGTCCAAGGTGGTCCTGAACCGGGGCGCGGGGGAAGCTGTGAGCATGGCGCGCAGCAACCTGCGCAACATCCCGCGGCGCTAGCTCACTGCCCGAGCGCAGCGGCGAGGTACGGTGCCGTTCTGCTTCCCTTTGAGCGTGCCACGACGGCGGGCGGGCCGGCGGCGATCACCATGCCGCCGGCGTCGCCTCCGCCGGGTCCCAAGTCGATCACCCAATCCGCGTCCGCCACTACGTCCATCCCGTGTTCCACGACGATCACGGTGTTGCCGGCATCGACGAGCCTGTTGAGTTGCTTCATCAGCAGTTGGACGTCAGCGGGGTGCAGGCCGGTGGTGGGTTCGTCCAGCAGGTAGAGCGTGTGGCCTCGCTGGATGCGCTGCAATTCGGTGGCGAGTTTGATGCGTTGCGCTTCACCGCCTGAGAGCTCGGTGGCAGGCTGTCCAAGCCTGAGGTATCCCAGCCCTACTTCCTGCAAGGTCTGGAGGCTTCGCGAGACGGACGGGATGTCGGAGAGGAAGTCAGAGGCTGCGGTGACGGTCATACCAAGGACCTCGGCAATGTTCCGGCCACGGAAGGTCACTTCCAGAGTGTCCGGGTTGAACCGGGAACCGTCGCACTCGGGGCAGGGGCCGTAGCTTCCTGGCAGGAAGAGCAATTCAACCGCCACAAACCCCTCTCCCTGGCACGTTTCGCAGCGGCCTCCGGCGACGTTGAAGGAGAACCTTCCTGCACCGAACCCCCTGGCACGGGCGCCATCCGTCGCCGCGAATTCCTTCCGGACACCATCGAAGAGGCCCGTGTAGGTGGCCAAGTTGGAACGCGGCGTACGGCCGATGGGCTTCTGGTCAACTTTCACGAGCCGGTCGAGCCGGTGCAGTCCCGACACGGATCCTGTGTCCGGTGCCGTTGTGGCAGCCTCGTTCTCCGATGATTCCGGATGCAGCCTTGCGCCAACAAGGTCTGCCAGAACCTGGCTGACCAGCGTGGACTTGCCTGAGCCGGAAACACCCGTCACGGCCGTGAGCACGCCCAAAGGGAACTCAATCCCCAGATCGCGGAGGTTGTGCCTGGTGACCCCTCGAAGCTCCAGCGACTCAGTCCAGGATCGAGGACTACGGTGATTCCTTTTGCCACTTCCCGGGAAGAGGAATGGCTTGGTCACAGAATCATGGACATGTTTCAGCCCGTCCACGGGGCCGCTGTAGAGGACCTCTCCGCCACCTTCGCCCGCGTGCGGTCCCACATCCACCAACCAGTCCGCGGCCCGGACGAAGTCCATGTTGTGCTCCACCACGAACACGGAGTTCCCGGAGGCCTTGAGCTGGTTCAGGACGTCAAGCAGCGGCTCGGCGTCCGCTGGATGAAGCCCGGCGGAGGGCTCGTCGAGGACGTAGATGACGCCGAAGAGGCCGGAGCGCAGTTGCGTTGCGATCCTGAGCCTTTGCATCTCCCCGGGCGAGAGAGTTGGTGTCGCCCGCCCAAGGGCCAGGTAGCCCAGGCCCAATTCCAGGAGCACGGTGACCCTGTTGAGCAGGTCCCGGGTGATGGCGACGGCAACCTCGTTGCTTTCTCCGGAAGAGTGGGTGCGGGAAGCCGTCCCGGCGCTGGTGAGTTCTGTCGTGGGCCGGATGACCGCCGCCAGATCGGTCATCGGCAGGGCATTGAGTTCGGCGATGGTCTTTCCGGCGAAGGTGACTGCGAGCGCTTCGGGCCTGAGCCCGCTGCCTTGGCATTTCGGACACCGGCCGGTCTCCATGTAACGCAGCACCCGGTCACGCATGGTGGTGCTCTTGGAGTCCGCGAGAGTGTGGAGGACGTAGCTTTTGGCGCTCCAGAACCGGCCTTTGTAGGGCTTGGCTACACGGTCACGCTGGGGCGTCACTTCCACCACTGGCTGCTCTTCGGTGAAGAGGATCCAGTCGCGGTCTTTCTTCGGCAGCTTTTGCCAGGGTGTATCCACGTCGTAGCCCAGGTGGGTGAGGATGTCACGGAGATTCTTGCCTTGCCATGCTCCGGGCCATGCGGCGATCGCCCCGTCCCTGATGCTGAGGGATGGGTCGGGCACCAGGGATGATTCGCTGACCGTGTGCGCGACGCCCAGGCCGTGGCACTGGGGACAGGCTCCGGCGGCTGTGTTGGGGGAGAATGCGTCAGAGTCCAGCTGGCTGGCGCCTTCCGGGTAACTTCCGGCGCGGGAGAAGAGCATGCGCAGGGAGTTGGAAAGAGTCGTTACTGTGCCGACGCTGGAGCGGGCGGTCGCCGTGCCGCGGCGTTGTTGGAGCGCGACGGCGGGTGGCAGCCCCGTGATGGACTCCACCTTGGGATTGTGGCCCTGTTGGATGAGCCGACGGGCATAGGGTGCCACGGATTCGAAGTAGCGCCGCTGGGCTTCGGCGAAGATGGTGCCGAAGGCCAAGGAGGATTTTCCTGAGCCGGAGACTCCGGTGAAGGCTACGATTGCATCCCTGGGGACGTCCACGTCCACGGTGCGGAGGTTGTTCTCGCGGGCTCCCCGGACTCTGACAAAGCCATCTTCAGGGTCTGCAAACTGTGGGGTCGACTGGTGGGGAACGGGCCGCTTCGAATTTCTCAGTTTACTGTCCATTGGAATGACTCTATCGGCGCCCGGGCCGGGCACGCGTGGAACAGACCCTAAGTTCGCCCTTGGCGCTACCCGGTGGCAGAGATGAAGTGGTGCGTACCGGCCGATGCCGTGTGGCTTGTTCCATCGGGCAGTTCGATGGTGGCCGCTACGCCGCGAGGGATGCCGACCTGCAGGGTGAATTTACCGCGTTCGATCTGCCAGGCACTGCTGATGCGGCCATGTAGCGTCTCGACGGCGGCACGCGCTGAGGTGATGCCCCCGCCTGGTTGTGGGGCGATGGTCACTGTTCGGTAGGCAGTCCCAGTAACATCCGGGTTCTCCGGCAGGCGGATTCCGGCCACGTGCGTGTACAGGAATGAACCCACCGCACCCTTGCTGTAGTGGTTGAGGGAACCCCGAGCCCCGCCGCTGGTGATCCCGTCCCACCACTCCCACATGGTGGTGGCGCCGGCGTCGAGCATTCCCAACCAGGATGGTGTGCCGCCCGTGAGCAGCAGTTCATAGGCGACATCGGGGTAGCCGTGGTCGGCCAGGGCTGGCAGGAGGAGGCCGGTGGCGAGGAACCCTGTGCCGAGGCGGTTGTGATTTTGCCGGATCAGTTCCACGAGCCGGGCGGCGGTCAAGGGTTGGAGGGCGGGCGGAACCAATCCAAAGGCGAGCGCCCGCACGTAGTGTCCTTGGGATTCTTCGCTGAGGCGGCCCTTGCTGTCCAGGTATTCTGCCTGCCACGCGGCGAGCACGTGGCCGGCCAGTGTTGCGTAGCGGGTCTCGGCCCGGGAATCGCCGAGTACGGTCGCTGTCCGCGCCAGCAGTGTCGCGGATCGGTAGAGGAAAGCAGTGGCAACGACGCCATGATCGCGGGAGGGGTCGGGATTCGGTGGGGTATCGGGCTCGAGCCATTCGCCGAAGTGGAATCCGGTGTCCCACAGGTATGGCTCGTGGGGCAGGGGAATGGGCCGCTCGGCTGACCGGTCAAGGTGGCGTCCGTCGGCTGCGGAGCTGGCGGCGTAATCGACCCAGGCGCACATGGACGGAAACGCCTCCGCCAGTATTTCCCGGTCACCGTAGGCCCGCCACAGCGACCACGGGACGAACACCGCAGCATCGCCCCAACCGGCCGAGCCGGTAGCGAGGTCTTCGAAGACGTTTCCTGACGGTCCGTCGCCGGCAGGATTGGGCACAACCGTGGGAACACGGCCGTCCGGCCACTGATCAGCGACCAGGTCACGCAGCCACTTGGTGCTGAAACCGGACACATCGAACATGAGGGCGGCAGTATCGACGAAGACCTGCCAATCACCGGTGAAGCCGGACCGTTCGCGCTGTGGACAGTCCGTAGGAACATCGCAGGCATTTCCCCGGAAGCTCCAGAGGATGGCGTCGTGAAGGGAATTCAGCCGGGGATCGCTGCACTCAAACGTCCCCGAGCGCTTGAGGTCCGTGTGGACCACCACCGCGGTGATGTCCTCCGGGGGGATGGGTCCTGCCTTGCCTTCAATCTGCACGTACCTAAAGCCATGCGTTGTGTGCCGTGGCTCGAATACATCACTGGGGCGTCCTGCGGAGATCACCTCGTCGATTTGGCCCGCGGGCAGGGGAGCCTTGCTGGCGAAGTCAAAAGCTTGGATGTTCGTGGTGGACAACAGGCCGGAGTCGTCAAGGACCTCACCATGCCGCAGTGTCGTCCGGGTGCCTTCCGGACCGAGTCCTCCCAAACGGACCCACCCGTTGATGTTCTGGCCGAAATCCACCACCGTCACACCTGGGGCGGGTGCGGCAATGCTGACGGGGCTGAGTTCCTCAGTGCGCCGGACGGGCGGAGCAACCGGCCGCACCAGGCGATCGCGGTTGTCGTAGAGCCCACCGTGGCGGGCGACGACCGGAAGCCAGCCATCCGCCGTCGTGGTGTCGCTTTGGCTGCGGAAGCGCCGGAAGTCCACCGTTTGTCCGTCCATGAGGTCTGCCCTGGTGATGTGGCTTTCGCTTGACTCCCAGGTTTCGTCGCTTGCTGCCAGCACCCCCGCGGGTGAGCAAACGGAGGCGAGGAAAGCAGTCTCCGTGCCAAAGCCGTCGGCCCGACGCTCGAAGCCATGCCGGCCCCGGAACCAGCCGTCGGAAAGCAGGGCAGAGATGGCATTCATTCCCTCAACAAGGAGGTCCGTGATGTCCCATTCCTGCACCTGGAGGCGCTTGCGGTAGGAGGTGAAACCAGGGGTCAGCTCTTCGTCTCCCACGCGGGTGCCGTTGATGAACAGTTCATAGATGCCGTGGGCTGTAGCGGTGACCGTCGCAGTCCCTTGGGCAGGAGACCAAGCGAAGCTGCTTCGCAGCCAGTACGCGGGCCGGGTGCCTGCTTTGGTCGGATGTAGTTCAGCAGGATGTGTCTCTGCGGGCGATATCCAGGAGGCGTGACGCAGGGCTTCGCTGGGGGAATCGGGGAACTTGTGGTCATTCAAGGGGACTCCTCTGGGGCTGGACGGCCTGGCCTGGACGTTGTGCCAATGCTAAACCATAAAAACTGAGTGCACACTGTTTTTATTCGAGGGCGGTAAAGCTACCCTGAGAATGTGCGAACAAGGCGGAAGACAGGAAGCTACGAAGTTGGGCGGGCCAAGCGGGCCGAAATCCTGGAGGCCGCCACGCTGCTGTTTGCGACGTCCGGCTACCACAAGGTGCCGCTTTCGCAGATCGCCTCAGATGTCGGACTCAGTGAAGGCGGCCTGCTCCACCACTTCCGTTCCAAGAAGCACCTGCTCCTGGGCGTCGCGGAACGTCGACTGGAGCAAACGGCTTTGTGGTGGAGTTCCCAGCGGCGGGACGACGGCGATGACCCGCTCGAAGTTTTCACGAACATGGTCGAATCCACCCGTGAACTGGTGCGGGAGCCGGGCCTCATTGAGTTGTTCGTCCTGATCTCGGCCGAAGCAGCGGATGCCTCCACACCGGCGCACCAGCTATATGCCACCTGGTATGAACGGGCGGTGGGGGAAACTTCCCAACTGTTGGCATTCGGCGTCGAGCGCGGTTTCCTGAGGACGGACACCAATGTGGGCCTTTGCGCCCGCGAGATCATTGCCGTCAGTGATGGGCTGCAGCTGCAATGGGTGCTTTCCGGCGGCGAACTGGATCTGGTGGCGGCCATCCGGGATTACGCACGCCGACTGGCCCGCGCGCTGCTGGCGCCCAAACACGTAAACGCTGCGGACTCGCTCTAGCGCATCCGGACACTTTCGCTCGGCCCAGCGTTGTAGCCCAAGTTTCGCGAGACCGCCCTGGCAGCGGCTTGCACGGCCGGCGCGAGGACGTTTGGAGGCGTCGCGCCATCGGGAACCACGATTGACAATGCCGCAACCACCGTCCCCTCGGCGCCATAAATGGGTGAGGCAACCGACACCGTCCGCGATGGCGCCGACCGGCGGATCATCGCTACTCCCGTGCGCCGAACGTCGGACAGCGTCCGCCTCAATTGACCTTCCGGCATTGAATCCACACCCGCTTCGACGTCGGGCGGTTGGTTGATGACTGACTCCTGGAATGCTGTATCGGCCCCCGACAACAGGACCAGGCCCACCGCCGTCGACCTCAAGGGCGCGCGTCCGCCAACGCGGTAGGCGACTTCCGTCGCTTCCTTGGACGACAACCGCTCGATCAGGACGGCTTCGTTCCCATCGCGCACGGCCAGGAGGACGTGGTGGCGCGTCACAGCGTAAAGGTCCTCGAGATAGGGCAGCGCGATCTCACGGACGCCATGGCCGCGGGGCGAAAGAGACGCCACCTCCCACAGCCTGACACCCACGACGTAACGGCCATCTTCCATTCGCTCCAGCGCTCCCCATGCGACCAGTCGCGCGATCAGGCGGAGGGCGGTGGGGGCCGGTATGCCTGCCAACCGCGCCATGTCGGACAGGGTCAAAGCACGACGCCGGTCGCTGAAGACTGCGAGCAGGCTCAGTGCGCGGTCAATGACGGGTTCGCCTTGTTTTGGCCGCTTGCCGCGCTGCGGTTTGTCGGCTGCAGTCCCGTCGTCCATCGACATGAAGCTTGAATCCTTTCAAGTTATTGAGTGATCTCCACCACAATACTGTTTCAACCAATGAAATCCACAGGGGGCATCGTGCTGCCCGTCTACGACTCTTGAAGAAGTCGGTTACCGGAAGCCATCTGACGAGAGGGCGCCGACGGATCGGTCCGTACAGGTCATAGCCGATCTTGTTCAGGCCGCCGGTCCCACATCTCGACTCACGATTCCATCACGAATGCGAAGGCGCAGCACATGAATCTCCTCACCTCACCTGCACGTCGGAGCGCGGCCGTCCTGGCCGGGGCGCTCCTCTTGGGATCCCTGACAGCCTGCGGCGGCGGTACAGCTGCCACGTCCACCGTGGACAAGAGCACGCTGACCATCGCAACAGACAGCGACAGTGCATCGTTCGGCTACGACCCCTTGCGTGTTTCAGATGCCCAGCGGCAGTTCTTCGAAGGCCTGTACGAAAACCTGATGACGCTGCAGCCCGATGGCAGCGTCGGCCCGGGACTCGCCAAGGAATTCAGCTACAACGCCGACAACACCGTCCTCACCCTGACCCTCAAGGAAGGCGTGACCTTCACCGATGGTTCCACTTTGGATGCCGCACTGATTAAGGCCAATCTCGACCGCCGCAGTGACACTGCCCTCAGCGCCTACTCGGCCGTGGCCAAGGGTGGCGCGCAGGAAATTACGTCCGTTGATGTGGTGACTCCCACCCAGGTGGCCATCACCTTCGCCAAGGCCCAGCCAGGCTTTGAAAAGAACCTCACCTCCACGTTGGGCATGATCGTGGGAAAGAACGCGGTCACTGACACCGCCAGCCTGGCGACCACCCCGGATGGCTCGGGCCCCTACACGCTGGACAGCGCCACCACGGTCAAGGGCAACAAGTACGTGTTCACCAAGAACGACAAGAACGCTGATGCTTCCAAGTACCCGTACAACAAGATCACGTTCAGCGTCATCATGGATCCCCAAGCCAGGGCGAACGCCTTGGTTTCCGGGCAGGCAGACGTTGCTTCCCTGACCTCGCCCACGGTTGACTTCGCCAAGTCCAAGGGTGTGGGGGTATCCCAGATCGGTGGAACCGTCCAGACCATGATCTCGTTCGACAAGACCGGCAAGACCGCGCCGGCCTTCGCAAGCGAAAAAGTCCGCCAGGCCTTCCAGTACGCCATCAATCGACAGGCACTGGTTGATGCCCTGCACAAAGGTGACATCCCGGCGTGGAACGCCCTGCCCAAGGACTCGGCAGGTTTCACTGAAAAGTTGAACACCACCTACGCCTACGATCCTGCCAAGGCAAAGAGCCTGCTGGCTGAGGCAGGCTATGCCGACGGCTTCGACTTCACCATCATCGCCAGCGCCCAGACGCAGACGGATCTGCAGGCAGTCCAGAAAGACCTGGCAGCCGTCGGGATCACCATGAACGTCAAACTGGCAGCCTCCACTGATGAAGCATTTGCCGCAGTGGCAACCACCCCGCTGGGTTATGCCCCGCTGGGCTGGGACAACCCGGTCGGCCTGATGTATGGGGCGATCCTCAGCGGCTTCACCAACGTCCAGAAGGCCACGGATGATCAGCTGAACGCGGCAACCGCCGAGGCCGCAGCGGCCAAGGACGACGCCGCCAAGAAGGCAGCCCTGACCAAGGTAAACACCCGCTTGGTGGAGTCCGGCTGGATGATCCCGCTGTACGAGTCCCTGACCAACCAGGGGTACAACACCAAAAAGGTCCAGCAGGTGAAGTTTGCCGGGACCAACGTATACCCGCTGCTCTCGTCCTACGCCCCCACCAACTGATCCACCGATAGACCGGACGCCAGTCCTTCAGGGGATTGGCGTCCGGTCCGACCAATGGAGGTCACCATGGCAATGTTCATCACCAAGCGCCTGCTGATGGCGCTTGCCACCGTGCTGGTGGTGGCGGTGCTGGCATTCCTGCTGGTCCACGCCATGTCGGGCAGCCCGGGGGCGGTGTCCCTCGGTGCGGGCGCCTCGCAGGACGCAATCGACCGGTTGAACCAGACACTCGGCTGGAATGACCCGTTGCTGGTCCAGTTCTTCCGCTGGCTGGGTGATGCCGCTCAGGGAAACTTTGGAAACTCGTTGATTGACGGCAGGTCCATCACTACCGATCTTGCCAACAGGCTCCCGGTCACTGCATCCCTCGCCGCCGGCGCGACCATCCTGAGCGCCGTCTTCGGAATCGTCCTCGGAGTCACGGCCGCTGTGCGTGGCGGGTTGCTGGACCAGCTCATCGGCGGTTTCGTTGGCCTCCTTGTTGCCCTCCCCGCTTTCTGGATCGGCGTCATTTTCGTCTATCTATTCGCAGTCCAGTCATCCGTCTTTCCCGCCACGGGGTATGTACCGTTCGACGTTTCCCCGCAGGATTGGGCGATGTCCCTGGCCTTGCCCGTGATCACCCTGGCCGTGGGCGGTGCCGCTTTCATCGCCCGCCAAACCCGGGCATCGATGCTTGAAGCCTTGCAGCAGGAACACATCCGCACCCTTCGTGCCACGGCAACCCCCACGTGGAAAATCCTCTATGTCCACGCCCTGCGTTATGCGAGCCTCCCCATCGTGGCCGGCATCGCGTTACAGTTCATCGGCCTTTTCGGTGGCTCAGTCATTGCCGAGCAGCTGTTTGCCATGCCGGGCCTTGGCCAAGCCGTCCAGACGTCCGTCAGCACCCACGACGCCCCCGCAGTACAAGGCGTGGTGGTCATCGCCACCGTCGTGGTGGTCGCCGTGAACCTGGTGCTCGAACTCGCCACCAAATTCCTTGACCCGAAGTTGCGTGCCTCATGATTCCCACACTCCCGGCAACTACTCCCTCCACCCAGCGTAAGAGTGCCCTCACCAGGCTGTCAGGGCATCGCTTGCTCGCATCTCCTGCGGGCCTGGCCGGCACGGTGTGGCTCGCTGCCATGATCATCGCCTCCCTGACAGCGCCGTGGTGGATGCCTTTCAAGACCGAAGACCAGGACTTCACTGCCGTCCTTTCCGGTCCAACAGCAGCACATTGGCTGGGCACTGACGAATTGGGCCGGGACATCCTCAGCCGCATCTTCGCCTCAGCAGCCGAAACCCTGGGGACCTCGTTCATCACGGTGATGGTCGGCGTCGGGCTCGGCACGCTGATGGCTTTGGCGGCGGCGAACAGCCAGCGTGCGGAGGGCGTCATCAGCCGCGTTACCGAGATCATGATGTCCCTGCCCGGAACGGTGATCATCCTGGCGGTCATCGGCGCCGTGGGTACCAACATTCCACTGATCATGGGAATCCTGGGCGTACTCATCTCCGCCGGTATTTACCGTGTGATGCTGGGCCAGGCGAAGTCCTTGCAAAACCAGCTCTACGTGGATGCCGCCAAGGTGGATGGGCTGAATCCACTTGCCATCAGCGTCCGTCACGTTCTGCCGGGCCTGTCCACCACCATCGTGGTGCAATCCGCACTGATCTTCGCGGTAGGCCTGCTGATCCAGGCTGGTCTTGCGTTCATCGGCTTCGGTCCACCCCTCCCGCAGCCCAGCTGGGGTGGAATGATCCAGAGCGCTTCGCAGCACGTCTACGACGCCCCTTGGCTGATGGTTCCGACCGGGGTGGTGCTGGCACTGACTGTGCTCTCTGCCAACGCCATCGGCAACGCCCTGGGCAAGGCCCCCAACGCCACGGCATCGCACCTGCCCTCGGCGGCCATCCGGCGGAAGAGGGCCATCCAGGCCGCCGCCGCTGCGGCGGCCGCACCAGTCGTGCAGAATCCTCCCGTAGCGGGCCAGCTGAGCGTTCGCGGACTCTCGGTAGGGGTCGACGGCGGCACGCCACTGGTCACGGACGTCTCCTTCGACGTCGAACCCGGCACCGTCCTTGGCCTGGTTGGCGAGTCGGGCTGCGGCAAGACGATGACCGCGCTTTCACTCATGGGGTTGCTGCCCTCCGGCGTCGCCGTGACCGGGGGCCAGATCCTGTGGAACGGCAAGAACCTTGCCGCGGCTACAGACAAGGACATGGAAGCTGTCCGGGGACGCGACATTGCCCTGATCTCCCAAGAACCGATGCGGGCCCTTGACCCCATGTTTACCGTTGGCTATCAACTGACCTCCGCGATCCGGCGGCTGCGCTCCTTTGGCAGGGCCGCAGCCAGGGCCGAGGCCCTGGACTTGCTGGAGAAGGTTGGCATTGTTGACGCCCCACGTATCCTGAAAACCTACCCGCACCAGATCTCCGGCGGCATGGCCCAACGGGTCGCCATCGCCCTGGCGCTGTCCGGGAAGCCTCGCTTGCTGGTGGCCGATGAGCCCACCACAGCCCTTGATGTCACCGTCCAGGCGGAGATCCTCTCCCTGTTGCGTTCACTGGTGAAGGACACCGGCATGTCCGTGGTCATGGTGACGCACGACCTCGGCGTTGTTGCCGATATCTGTGACCAGGTAGCCGTCATGTACGCGGGCCAGGTGGTGGAGAACGGTGCAATGGTCAGTATTCTCGACGATCCACGACACCCCTACACGCTTGCCCTCCTGGCTGCGGATCCCCACGCGAACTCTGCCCACGACATGCCTGAGCGTCTTGCCACCATCAAAGGCCAGGTGCCCCAGCCCAAGGACTGGCCGTCGGACTGCCGGTTCGCCGCACGCTGCCAGTTCGCCGGATCTGCATGCGAAGTGCCGGTTCCGTTGCTTCCTTCAGGATCCGGCGAGGGCAGGGTGCGCTGCGTCAAGGCCGACGAACTCGCCATGGAAGGACTGGCGTGGGTGGCAACCGACGTTCCCGTGGTAAACCCGGTGCCGGCGGAAGTTCCCGCCCGACACCGATTGGACATCATCGAAAAGGACATGGCATGAGCATCGAAACTCCACTCAGGCAGGACGCCGGTACCACCGTCCAGCACCAGCCGATGCTTCAGGTCCAGGACCTGGTGGTCCGCTACGGCCGCGGTCGGAAGGCAGCCACCGCACAGCCCGCCGTCGACGGTGTCAGCTTCACGATCCAGCGCGGCGAAACTGTGGGGCTGGTGGGGGAGTCGGGATCGGGAAAATCAACCATCGGCAAGGCGATCCTGGGACTGCAGAAGACCTCCGGCGGCACCGTTGCGTTCCAGGGGGAGGACATCACCGAAGCCAATCCGTCCAAGCGCAGGGCCATTGGCAGCGAGCTCCGGGCCGTGTTCCAGGATCCCAACTCGTCCCTGAACCCCCGCAAAACCGTCGGAGCTTCACTGGCCGAACCCTTGCGGGTTCGCGGCGTCCCGGCACCCGAGGCCCGGACCAAGGCCGAAGACATGCTGGAGCGGGTCGGGCTTCCACGGGAAGCCGTGGACCGGTACCCCAGTCAATTCTCGGGCGGCCAGCGGCAACGCATTTCCGTTGCCCGGGCGCTGATTTGCGAGCCCAAGCTGGTGGTCTGCGACGAAGCAGTCAGCGCCCTGGACCTGTCCACGCAGGCACAGGTGCTTAACCTCTTGGCGGATTTGCGGGACGAGCTGGGCCTGAGCTACCTGTTCATTGCCCACGACATCTCCGTGGTCCAGTTCCTCGCCCAGCGCGTTGTGGTGCTGTACCGGGGACAGGTCATGGAGTCCGGTCCGGCCGCGGCCGTGACCGAGAACCCGAAGCACCCTTTTACCCAAGCCCTGGTAGCCGCTTCACCTGTCCCGCGGCCCGCCGAGCAGGCAGAGCGCCGCGCCGTCCGCGAGTCACTCGGTGTCCGGACCGCCGCGGCTGTCGCAGCAACGCCGGGTGGGTGTCCCTTCCGTCAGCGCTGTCCCTTGGCCACTGATCTTTGTGCCACTGAGCGGCCGGCCTTGCGACGGGTGGGCGAAGCGGATGTTGCCTGCCATTACGCCTGATCGGACCCAGAACCGAATCGACCACTATCCCCGAATCTTTCAGGAGCACGTCTTGACACTCGAAACCGCTGAACACCGTACGCCCAAGCCACCTCCGTTTCCGGCTTTCCATTCCCCAGGCCGGCCCGTGGAAGTGTCCGCTGACTCGCTGGTCCATCGGGAACTTAGTTATGCGATTGCCGTCGGGTTCCGCCGCCTCTCCATGGACATCTGGCTTCCGCGAAAGAAGGCAGGAACCGCCGTCCCGCTGGTGCTGTGGATCCATGGAGGCGCGTTCCAGCTGGGAGACCGGAGGGAACTACCCCCAACTTTCGAGCCCGACTCTGTGTTCCGGCTTCTGAACGAGGCAGGCATCGCATGCGCAACTGTGGACTACAGGCATTCCTTGGAAGCTCCGTTCCCGGCCCAGCTGCACGACGTCAAAGCCGCCGTCCGGTACCTTAGGCACCACGCAGACCAACTGGGCATCGATCCGGACAGGATGGGTGCGTGGGGTGAATCGGCAGGCGGCCACTTGGCGGCGTTGCTTGGACTCACCGGATCCCGGGAAGAGCTCGAAGGTGGTTTGGGAGTTCAGGGCCAGCCCAGTTCGGTACTCGCGGTTGTGGACTTCTACGGCGTGTCCTCGCTGAACGACATGCCCCCGATGACCGCGGCCAACGACTTCATGGGACCGGCACTCTTGGCCGCTGTGCCCGATGGTGTGTCGGTGCGTCCGGAGACCATGCTGGTAGGTGGTTCAACTGACCCTGCACCCCTGGACGCGGCCAGCCCCAGCAGCTATGTCACCGGGGAGGCCGCCTCGTTCCTTCTGGTGCACGGTGACTCCGACGGTTTGGTGCCCCTGGCCCAAAGTGAACTGTTGGCCGATTTGCTCAGGAAGTCCAACGTCAAACACGAACTCATCACCGTTGCGGGCGCTGATCACTGCTTCTTCTTTGCCGAAGACCAACTGGACCGGATCCTGGCGACAAGCATCGATTACTTCCGGGGCGAATTTGGCCTGGGCGGGCCTGCCGAGCCTGGACAAAGCCCGGAATCCGCTGATTCTGCCCGGCCATGAGCCTGGATCACGAGCTCGCAGGCGTCATGGAGCACGTGGCCGGGGTGGAAACCTTCGCAGAACTGCTTTCCATACCATCCGGACCCGACAGGCTTGAGGCCTTCAGCGGTGGCCGTTTGGACTATTCGGTCCCGGAGATGCCTATTCAAGCAGTCCTCGCACCCGGGCCGAACGGTCCGGTGCCCATCCGCGTTTATGGAACTTCGGTTCCAGGAAAGCCCGGTGATCCCGACGCCGGTGTTCCCGGCCTTGTGTGGCTGCACGGCGGTGGATTCGCAGGCGGCGACCTGGACATGCGGGAGGCCGATCAGCTGGCTCGCGAAGTTGCGCAGCGAAGCGGTGGATTGGTGTTTTCCGTGGACTACCGCCTTGCCCGGGAGGGCGTGCACTTCCCGGTACCGCACGAAGACGTCCTCGCCGCTTGGTTCTGGGCGGTTCGTTGGGCCCGTGACTATGGAATCGATCCGGACAGGCTGTGCCTGGGAGGGGCAAGCGCCGGCGCCAACCTGGCCGTAGGAGCAGCCATGTACCTCAAGGACATCGGAGAGCTTCAGCCAGCCAAGATGCTACTGGCGTATCCGTTGCTGCACGCGGCGTTGCCGCCGTTCGAGGAGCATTCGGACGTGTTGTCCTCCCTTCCGCGCATCCTCCGTTTCACCGCCGACGATTGCGCGGCCATGATGGAAAACTATGTCGGCGGACCTGTCGGCATGGCATCGTCATATGCGGTACCCGGTGAATCAGATCCCGCCGGAATGGCGCCCGCAGCAATCCTCGCCTGCGAATATGACGACCTGCGCGGTTCGGCTGAGCTCTACGCGGCCAGTCTTCGGGAAGCAGGAGTCGCTGTGGAGTTCCGCCTGGAGCAAGGGGCCACCCACGGCTACCTCAATCACTCTGCCGCCATGGGCATCGTGCAGCGGGGCTTGGCCTTCCTCGCGGCGGAACTGGTGTCAGCGACGCGGTTTCAATGATTGGAATCAACAGTTCAGCTGAGGCCTCCAGTCCGACATTCTTGGATGAACAGGCCGGAACGTACCCGATCCGGCGAAGGCAACAGAGGGAGTCGATGATGACGGATGGTCGCGTGTTGAAGGGCGTTGAATTCGCCCGGACCGGCGACGACGGTTCGCGCCCCCTGCTGTTGGACCTGTACTTCCCGGCCAACCAGGAAAGCCCAACGGCCCGGCCCGCCATCGTCCATTTCCACGGCGGCGGTTGGCGCGTAGGTGAGCGTTCCTCCCTGGGCCCTGTGTGTGACGGGTTCGGGCTGACTCCGTTCGAAGTCCTTACCGACGCAGGCTTTGTGGTCGCTTCCACCGACTATCGGTTGAGCGGGGAGGCCCATTTCCCTGCACAAATGGATGATGCCCGAGCCGCGGTCCGGTGGCTCCGCAACCATGCCGATGAGTACGGTGTGGACCCGGGCCGCATCTATGCCTGGGGCGACTCAGCGGGCGGCCACCTTGCCAGCCTTGTGGGTCTTGCTGGAGCCGGCCAGCAGGGAGGGAGCAGTGTCTCAGCAGTTGCCGCTTGGTACCCGCCCACGGACCTGAACCGCATGGGGGCGCAGGCGCTGCCCAACGCCGTCGCGCGCTCCAGCGATCCTGGTTCGCGCGAAGAGCTGCTGGTCGGCGCGGTTCTGGCCGACAACCCGGACCTCGCCTCTGCCGCAAGCCCCATCAGTCACGTGAGCTCAGACGCCCCGCCGTTCCTGCTGATCCACGGCACGGCTGATCGCTTCGTTCCCGCAGCCCAGTCGCAATCCCTGGCGAGTGAGCTCGACAAGGCCGGTGCCGACGTCGAGCTTCTCCTGATCGAGGATGCGGACCACATGTGGTCCCTTCCGGACGGCAGTCCAGCAGCAGCTGAGAAGGCGCTGGCTGCCACGGTCAAGTTTTTCCGGCAGCAGGCCGGTCTTCCCTAGTCCCACGAACCTGTTCGGCATCACCCTTGGGGTAATTTGCCGTGCCCTTCTACCCATGACCGCCTCCGGGCGAAGCTGAAAGGCCCACCATGCACTACATAGGCATCAACCACGACGGCGGCACTTGGGTTGCGGCCCTCAGCGGTGAGCGTGTTTTCCCGCTGGCGTCCGTCACGGACTTTTGGGCGGAGGCAGCCCGCTGGCAGGAGACAGCACCGGACGCCATCGCTGACTCCGCAGCCGGCCTGCAGCGACAGGACGTCACGGAAGTGCCCCTGGTTCCTGCATCTGCACGTGTCATCTGCGTTGGCCTCAACTACAAAGCCCACGCAGCCGAAGGCAGCTACAAAGACCAGGAACTGCCGGCGTATCCCACCCTGTTCGGGCGCTGGACAGCGTCCCTGTCCGTAGGAAACATCCCCGTTCCAGTACCGGGCGGCGAAGACGGCCTGGATTGGGAAGGCGAAGTTGCCGCGTACATCGGCAAGCGTGTCGAGTCCGCCGACGAGGCTGCGGCGGGGGATGCCGTGTTCGGCTATTCCACCTTCAACGACATCACTGCCCGCCGCGCCCAAAAACTCACGTCCCAGTGGACACTTGGTAAGAACGGCGACTTCACTGGCCCTCTTGGCCCGTTGGTCAGCCGGGACGAAGTTGGCGACCTGCGCGATGGCCTCCAGGTCCGCACCCGGGTCAATGGCATCGAAGTCCAGAACGGCAACACCCGGGACATGATCTTCCCGGTGCCGTCCATCATTTCGCTGATCAGCCAGACGTTCACGCTTCACCCGGGCGACGTCATTGCTTCTGGTACGCCCGAAGGCGTGGGCTATGCCAGGACACCGCAGTGGCTCTTGCAGGCCGGCGACACCGTGGAGGTCGAGATCGACAAGCTGGGGACGTTGGTTACCCCCATCGGTGAACAGTCCATCCGGGCGAGGGCATGATGAGCGCCGTTCAGGACGCGCGGCTCCAGGACGTTCCGGACGAGGTCCCCGTGCTGATCTCCGGCGGCGGACCCAGCGGGCTGTTCCTGGCCCTCGACCTGGCCCACCGGGGGATCCGCAGCCTGGTGATTGAGCCACGAACCTCCATTGACCAGGACCGGCCGCGGGCAAAGACCACCAATGCGCGCACCATGACGCATCTGCGCCGGATTGGACTGGCTACGGCGCTACGTGACGCGGCGCCCCTTCCCGTGGAGTTCTCCCAGGACGTCATCTTCTGTTCCTCGTTGACCGGCCGGGAGATCCGCCGCTTTTCCAACGCCTTCCAGCTGGTGACCGACCGCTACGGGCCCCAACCCGAAGGCGGTCAACAGGTTCCCCAACCGGTGTTGGAGTCCGTACTTCGTGAAGCCGTGGCTGCCTCTGGGCATGCCACCATGCTGACGGGACTGCGCGTGGAGTCCTTTGCCGCCGGGGCACAAGGGCAGCACGTTAACGTGGTTGACGCGGCGGGCCAGGGCCGAACGGTCCGCAGCCGTTTCCTGGCAGGGGCCGACGGCGGTTCGTCCACCGTGCGGCGAAGCTTGGGTATCCGACTCAACGGCGGATCGGCAGCACTGTCCAACGTCAGCATCCTTTTCCGCTCCAGAGACCTGGCCGAGACCATCAGCCTGGACCCCGCAGTGCAGTATTGGGTCCTTGGCCCGGGCACCGCAGGCATGGTGGGGCGCATGAACATGGACCAGACGTGGTGGGCCATCATCCAGGGCGTGGACGGTTCAGCAGGTGCAGAGGACCCGGATCCCGCAACGCTGGTTCGTTCCTTGGTGGGGGCCGACGTCGATGTTGACGTTGTCGCCACAGATCCTTGGACAGCACGGATGCTCCTGGCGCCTTCCTATGGCAGGGATGGTGTCTTCCTCGTCGGAGACGCAGCCCACCAGAACCCGCCGTGGGGTGGACACGGATTCAACACGTGCATCGGAGACGCCGCCAACCTTGCATGGAAGATCGCAGCTGCCATGGACGGCTGGGCGGGGCCGGAATTGCTTGAGAGCTACGGCCTTGAGCGCCGACCCGTTGCCGAGCGGACCATCAACGATGCTGCCGCCAACGGCAAGGCCCTCGCGTACCACTTTGCGGATCCGGCCCTGGAACGTGAAGGAGCCGAAGGCGACGCCGCCAGGGCGGGCGCCCACAGCGCACTTGGCGTGAAGCAAAGTGAATTCGATTCTTTGGGACTTGTCCTCGGGTACAGCTATTCCGGGTCGCCGCTGGTGGTCCCCGACGGCTCTCCTGTACCGGCCGAGGATCCCATCCGCTACACGCCCTCTGCCTCACCAGGAGCATTGCTTCCGCATGCCTGGCTGGAGGATGGAACGTCGATCTATGATCTCCTGGGTCCAGGTTTCACCCTGCTTGTCGACGCCGGATCCCTGGCCGGCGCAGCTCTGGAGGATGTATACGCTCCTGTTGTGGCATCTGCCGGTGGCCTGGGCGTGCCGGCGGCCGTCATCGCACCGGGACCGGACAGCAACGGAATTCCGATGGCTGAGCTGTGGGCCGCCGACGCTGTACTCGTCCGTCCCGACCAGCACATTGCATGGCGCGGTTCGTCCGCCGAAGCAGCTGCACACGCACTGACCATCGCTGCGGGCTGGAACGGCCCCGCATCACTGAAAGCCAAGGAGGCCGCACATGCCGACGCCGTCATTTCGTGACTACCTCTACGCGCCGGACCATCCCCGCGTAGCGGAACTCCGGGGCCTGGACGCACGCTCCTATGCGGAGACTGCCAAGGATGACTCCTTCGCAGGACCCATGATCGAGGGGTGGAAGAAACTGTACCCGGCGCCGTTTGTGGGGGTGACCAGCGACGGCGCCGTCCGTGAAGGACTGTACCCCCTCAGCCAAGCCAAACCCGGTGAGGAGGCGCCGACGTCGGACATGGTGGCCGCAGCCGAAAAGCTGCTGGCGTTGCTGACCTCTGCCCAGCGGGAGCGGCTGAACTACGCCGTGGACGCCCTGGAATGGCAAAGCTGGGCCAACCCGGAATTCATGCAGCACGACACCGGCTTGCGCCTGGACGAACTCGACCCCGCAGTCCGGGACGCCGCCTTGGCCGTGGTGGAGGCCGGCCTGAGTCCGGAGGGACATGCCCTGGCCCGGAACCTGATGCGGATCAATGGGTTCCTCGGCGGGTTGGTGGACCTGCCACTGCTCATGAACGAGTTCAGCTACAACTTTGCGCTCTACGGCACACCGTCCTCATCGGATCCCTGGGGCTGGCAGCTGTTCGGCCACCACCTGGCGCTCAACTGCCTTGTGGTCGGCAGCCAGTTGGTGATTTCGCCGGTCTTCCTTGGTGCGGAACCAGACATCGTCGACGCCGGCCCGCACCAAGGCGTCAAGGTCTTCAAGGAACGCATCCACTGGGCCCGGGAGTTCATGGCCGCTTTGCCGGACGAGCTCCGTGCCGCAGCCGTCATCTTCGAGCATATGCAGGACCCGGCAATGCCCGAAGGGCGCCTGCATCCGGGGGACGAACGCCATTTGGCTGGGTGCTTCCAGGACAACAGGGTCATTCCCTACGAGGGCATCCTGGTCAGTACGGTGCCGGCGGCGGCCCTGGCAGTTCTGGACAAGATCGTGGAAGACTCCATCGCCTACCTGCCGGCCGGGCCTCGGTCAGCCCGCCATCGGGAAATCCGGGAGCACTACTCAGACACCTGGTTCTCGTGGATCGGCGGCTGGCAGGGCGAAGAAGCCTTCTACTTCCGTATCCAGAGCCCGGTGGTCATCCTGGAATTGGACCACCACAGCGGAGTTTTCCTGGACAACGACCAACCCGCTCCGTTCCACATGCACACTGTGGTCCGCACCCCGAACGGCAATGACTACGGCCGTGCGCTGGTTGAACAGTACGGCACCCACTAAGCAGGTGAACGCCGGTGGGGGGCCCGCCCCCGCGAACACGACGGGCGCGCCGCGCGGGGCGGGCATAAAAAGAGCGGGGGGGGGGGGGGGGGGGGGGGGGGGGGGTGTAGATTCAAGACCGGCGAG